>DXZF01000138.1 GCA_019415425.1 Bacillota bacterium
AGCGTATACGATACCCATGCGGTAGTAGAGACCGACGCACGGGTTTGGATCATCGAACGGCAGGGACAGCAGACAACGGATGAGCAGGCGTGGGACAAGCTCTTGGCAGGGAAGCAGGCCGGGTGGCGTATCCACGAACAGACTGTGCCCATCGGCATGGGGAGTATCCGAGTTGCGCCGGGCGAAAGAGCGGGAAGTGCACTGTGTCATTTTGAAGCGGATCCCACCGTGCTCCCCTTCTGGATGCAACAGCACGGGATTGCATAGAGGATATCATTGCAACGTATAGAGAAATAAAGCAGGACGGTGGCGGCCGCCCTGCTTTGTCTTTACATGCCGAAAACGGCCCGTGTGTTGTAGATGATTTACGGAACGTAATTCCATACAAGATCGTCTGCCCGCAAAAAGTGGGTGGCGTCTTTTTGCCTCAGCCATTGTTCAGACGCTTCCCAGGGAATCATGACGGGCATCCGATCATGGATTTCATCGGGGCCTGTATCCGCTGTGCGCGCCAGGATGACGAATGAAGGAGATTGACAGGATAACAGAAAACGCTATTTTATACGAAAAAGGTTACCGAAATCTGAACAGAATACATCATATTCCCCCTTTTTTCCTGCAAAACCAGCGAATAGACCAATTCCCCCTGTTAAAGGGGCTCCGCCAACTGCCTTGCCAGCTGAAAATCCCTTTTTCTTTTCACCAAGGACCTGAATATTTCTACTACCGCACTTTGGACATTTTACTTCTTTTGCCATCGTTCTAAGTCTCCTTATAGTAGACTTTTCATTTTTCCTATACTCCTCTCGTTATCATTTGGTGTTCTTTACACATAAATCACGAAAATAGTTACGTGTGAAAGAGCAGGAGATTCAGATTCATGAAATAAAATACTTCAATGATCAGCACGCCCAGCTCCCTGCAACCCTTCTCTCTGCCTGTTGCCTTTTTCGCTCGAGGTTTGCTTGCACATTGTAATACAATCGTGCCGTATCAAATGGAATATACAATTTATTTTGATACATTATGAGTATGATCGCCAAAATTCGACAACATTGGTATGGGCCTGCTGGGGCACTCCCAAATCGAAACAAAATGAAAGAGCAGGCCCTTCGTTTGGAAGCCCACACCCTTCTGCAGATCAGCAGATGCGCACTTTCCACGGGGAAATGGGGATATCCACACAACAAGTGGTTGCGATTCGCCATCGACACGGGCAAAATAGAAGGAGAGAATGCCATACGAAAAGGGGTGGGCAGGGTGAAACGAGCAATTCTGGCAATTACCATGGGCGATCCGGCCAGTATCGGGCCGGAACTCTCGGTCAAGGCGCTGGGGGATGCCGCGATCTATGCGAAGTGCCGGCCGTTGATCATTGGCGATGCGTGTGTGATGGAGCATGCGCGCGCACAGCTGGGCCGGGAAGATCTGTGCATCCACGCGGTGGAGAGCGTCGCACAGGCGGGGTTTGCGCCCGGGACGATCGACGTGCTGGACATGAATCTGGTGGACCTACCGCAACTGGAATTTGGAAAGGTCTCGGCCATGGCGGGCAATGCCGCATTCCGCTACGTGGAAAAGGCCATTGCGTTGGCCATGGATGGCGAAGTGGATGCGACGGTGACCAATGCGCTCAACAAAGAGGCGATCCATCTGGCAGGTCACCCGTTTGCCGGGCACACAGAGATCTACGCACACTACACGCACACGCCCAAGTACACCATGATGCTGGCAGACGGCAACTTGCGGGTGGTGCACGTCTCCACACACGTGTCGCTGCGCGAGGCGTGTGAGCGCGTGCAAAAGGAACGCGTACTGGAGGTCATCCGCATTGCGGATGCGGCGTGCAGGGAACTGGGCATTGCGGCGCCCAAAATCGGCGTGGCGGGGCTCAACCCGCACGCGGGAGAGAACGGCATGTTTGGCCGCGAGGAGATCGAGCAGATCCAGCCGGCGATTCAAGCGGCATGCGCCGAGGGCATCTGTGCAGAGGGCCCGGTCCCGCCCGACACGGTCTTTGCCAAGGCGCGCGGCGGCTGGTATGATATCGTGGTGGCGATGTACCACGATCAGGGGCATATCCCGCTCAAGGTCCTGGGGTTTGTCTACGATCAACGGCTGCAGCAATGGGCGGCGGTTCGCGGGGTGAACATCACGCTGGGGCTGCCGATCATCCGCACGTCGGTGGACCATGGCACGGCCTTTGATCAGGTGGGCAAGGGGGTGGCCAACCCCATCAGCCTGCTCAACGCCATGGAGTATGCCATCCAGTTGGCACAGCACCGCACGGGCGGTGCAACGTGATGCGGAGCAAGACGGGCCTGCCGCGCTTTCTGGTCATTGCGGACGACTTTACCGGCGCCAACGATACCGGCGTACAGCTGGCGCGGGCAGGGTTTGACACCTGTGTGTTGCTGCGGCCGGACGGGGTGCAGAACGACACGCGCTCCTATGTGCTGGATACGCAGAGCCGGGCCCTGCCGGTGCAGCAGGCGGTCGACGCGGTGAGGCGGGCGATCGGTGCGATTGCGTTGGAAGATTTTACATATGTGATCAAAAAGATCGATTCGACGCTGCGCGGCCACATCGCACAGGAGGTCTTGGCCGTCGATCAGATGTTTGGCAGTGACCTGGTGCTCTGCATGCCGGCGCTGCCGGATTTGGGCCGCACGACACAGCAGGGCGTACAGCATTTGCACGGCGTGCCGCTGCTGCAAACGGAGCTGCGCAGCGATCCGCAGACGCCGGTCACAGAGGACCATTTGCCGCGCCTGTTGCAGAGCGTCTATGAACGCGAAGTGGCGCTGCTTTCGCTTGCGCAGGTGCGCAGCGGGGCAATCGATTTGGGCACACACCGCGTGTATGTGTGCGATGCGGTCACCAATGCAGACATGCAAACGGTGGTGGCTGCGGCGTTGGCGTCGGGCAAAAGACGGATTCTGTGGGTGGGAAGTGCGGCCATCGCGGACCGGCTGATGGCGCAGACTTGCCCGGTTGCGCCTTCGCTGGCACTGGTGGCCAGCGTGAGCGACGTGACCCGCCGCCAGGTGGCCTATGCGCGCCAGGCGGGCGCCTGCTGGCAGGTGGTGCCCGTGGAACGGCATCTGGATGGGCAGGAGCTGTCGGAAATCGTCGCAGAGGCCTGCCAGACGCTATCGCAGGGCCGGGACGTGATCGTGCTGTCCAGCGCTACGGCATCGCGCGATGCGCTACAGCGCACCTGGGAAGCGGGCCAACGGCTGGGGCTGTCCCCCCAGGAGACGGGCCGGCGCACGCAGCGCATCATGGGCGAGCTCGCACGGCAGATTTTGGGCAAACAACTGGTCTCGGGGCTGCTGTTGTCGGGCGGGGACACGGCATTGGGCGTCCTGCAGGCCCTGGGCGCGGCGGGCTCCCGCGTGCTGGGCGAGGCCGCCATCGGCATGCCGTATCTGCGCATCGAGGGCGGGCGCTACCATGGCCTGCCTGCGATCACCAAGGCAGGCGCCTTTGGACAGGAAGACGCCATTGCGTTTGGCCTGCGCAAACTGCGGGAAATGGCGCAAAACTGAGCGCGCCTGAAACCCATACGCAAACGGGAGGCAACCCCATGGGGTTGCCTCCCGTTTTGCAATCGTGCCGTTCAGGTGTCGACGGACAGGCGGCGCGGCGGCATGCTTCCATCGGGACGGCGGAGGTGCAGCGCCTTTGCGCGAAGGGGAACGACAGCGCAAAGAGCAACGAGATGCCGAGAATCAACAGCGACATGGTGCGGAAAAAAGCGGATACGCCGTACGCGGCAATCAGGCGGCCGCCCAGCAGGCTGCAGCAGATCTGGCCCATTGCGCCGGCCATGCCCACGAACGTCTGCGCAGAGGATTTGAGTTCGGGCGGCGAAAGGCGGTAGGCGTACTCGGTGGACGTCGTGAGAAACAGGCCAAAGCTCATGCCGTTGAAACACAGCGTGATCAGGATGACCAGCACCGGGCTGGACACCTGGGTGTACAGAAACTGTTCGAGCCCCAGAAAACACCCGGTGCACACGATCAGCGTCGGGATGCCAAAGCGGCGCAGCAAGCGGCTGCCCAACAACAAAAAGGGGATTTCCATCAGCGATTTGAGGCCAAGGGCCGAACTGGCAATGTTGGGATCGGCGCCGATGTCCTCAAACACGTAGAGAATGAAGTTGGTCGTGGCGTTGGTGGTCATCTGGATGGCGAACGCGGCGATGAGAAAAAAGGAGAAATAGTAGTTCTTCAGCAGGCGGAACGGGTTGATCTTTGTGCCGGTGTCCGAAGGGCGCTGGACGGCGGCCGCGTGGTCGGCCGCGTCCTCTTCTGCAGAGAGTTTGCGCTGCAACGATTTGGCAAAGAAAGAGGTGAATATGCAGAACCCCCCACAGAAATAAAATGGGAAGGACAGCCCCCACACCCCGGCCACCGCCGTCAGACACAGGCTGATCATCGTCCAGCTCAGCGAACCCCACATGCGCACACTGCCAAACGTGACGCGCCCTTTGGTGCGGTTGATCCACTTGACGCTCCAGGCATTGAGCAGGTTCAGCGAGCAGTTGCGCACAAAATTGGAGGCGGGCAGGGCAAACGCGAGCGCGCACACCCCGGCCCAGTGCATGGTCCCCAGCAGCGGAAGGGACAGCAGGATGCAGCCCTGTAAGAGGAGCACCAGCTGATACGTCCGCTCCATGGAACCGATGCGGTCTGCGACATAGCCCCAAAAGGGCTGTGCAAAGATGCCGACTGCGGCAAAGACCGCCATGATCAGGCCGACCTGCGCGCTGTCAAACCCGCGGCTGTTGAGCAGTACCACGTTGAACACCGTGGTGACAGTCGCGATACAGTGGAAGCCGTACATCATGGAAAAGCCGCGAAAGACACGCTTTGGGAGTGAGGGGGAAACGCTTTGTACATCTGGATGAGACATCGGGCATTCATTCCTCCCATATAAAATTTATATGGAGAAATTATAATCCATCTAAACAGAGGGTGTAAACGCCGGGCCAATGTGGTTTCAAAAAAGGAAACGAAATGGGAAAAAGAGAGCCACGCACGGCAATTTGCACATGGAAAAATGCAGTCAGCGGCGCGAACCTGCACGCGAACAGGAAACGGGGACGGGCCATGTGGACCCGTCCCCGTCTGTTTAGGCGTTGGGAATCGATTTGCGCGGCGGCTGTGTGTTGTCCGGCCGATGCAGGTGCAATACCCTTTTGGCAAATGGAAAGGAAAGGGCAAACAGGAGCGAGATCGCAAAGGCCAGCAATGCCGTGGTGCGGTAGAGCGTGAACACGCCGAACGAATCGATCAGCTGGCCACCCAGCAGGCTGCTGCAGATGTGGCCCAGGGCACCGGCCATGCCGACAAAGGTCTGTGCAGAGGCCTTGAGTTCAGGCGGCGAGAGCCGGTGTGCGTATTCGATGGAAGTGGTAAAGAACAGGCCGGCGCCCATGCCGTTAAAGCACAGCGTGACCAGCATGACCAAAACAGGGCTGCCCACCTGCGTGTACAGAAATTGCTCCAGCCCCAGGCAACACCCCGTGCACACGATCAGCGCCGGCAGGCTGTACCTGCGCAACAGGCGTGCCCCCAGCAGCAGAAACGGGATCTCCATCAACGCCTTGATGCCGCTGGAAGAGGCCGAAATGCTGGGGTCTGCGCCCAACGCCTGGTAGATATACGGGCTGAAGGAGCTTGTGCAGTTCATCGTCATCTGCGTGGCAAAGATCATCAGCAGAAACAGGACAAAGTAGTAGTTCCCCAACAGGCGGAACGGATTGATCTTGCGCCGATCTTCCGCCTTGACGGGCTGGGAGCCATCCTTGAGCGCATCGTCGAGCGGGAGCGACTTGCGCAACCTTCCGGCAAACAGTGCGGTCAGCAGGCACAAAATCCCGCAGATGTAAAACACCGCGGACAGGCCGAGCACACCCGAAACGGCGGAGAGAATCAGGCAGGTGATCGTCCAGGTCAGCGAACCCCAGGAACGGACGACGCCAAACGCCACATGCCCGACCTGGTTGATGGACTTGACGACCCAGGCGTCCAGCAGATTGGTCGAGCAGGTGCGCACGAAGTTGGATACGGGCAGCATGAACGCCAACGCGCACACGCCGCCCCAGTGCATCGCGCCGAAAAACGGCAGGCTGAACAGGAGGATGCCTTGCAGGATGAACACCAGGCGGTACGTCTTTTCCATGGAACCCATGCGGTCGGCCACATACCCCCAGATGGGAGGGGCCAGGATTCCAACGGCGGAATAGGCCGCAATGATCAGTCCGACCTGTGCACTGGAAAAACCGTAGCTGTTGAGCAGAAGTACGTTGAAGGCTCCAGCCGACATACCGGTGAAGTGAAACCCGTACATGCAGGAGAACCCGCGGCGAACCCGTTTTTGCATGGCGCGCAGGTTCGGTTCGTTGGTCAAAAAGATACGCCTCCCCCTTAAAAAATAGACATTTGAAAGTAAAGACATTGTAACACAAAAGGGGTGGGAAAACACCTGCCCAACGGCAAAAATCCAGCGCCTGTACCCGCGCAATCCAGGGCGCACAGAGGCCGGATTCTATAGTATAATAAATCCAACTGAGGCCGCCGGTGGCGCGCGAAAGAGGTGGACGATGGATTGGGTCTGGATGGCCCTGGGCGCCGTGTGCGCGCTGGGGATCGGGGGCGTGGTATGGGCGCGGCACAAGGTGCGTACGTTTTCCCGTAGGGCGTTTGGCACGGACGACCTGGCACAGGGGCTGTCCCTGCAGGCGGAGGCGTTGGCGCATACGCCCAAGTCGGTCTCGGCCATGACGCGCATCTATCTGCCGCTCATCCAGCGCGACTTTCCCTCGTTCAACTACTACGAGAGCCGCCAGCAGGCACGGCAGGTGCTGCTCTGTGCCCTGCAGGCCATCACGCAGCGGGAGCCCGCGTGCCTGCCGGCCAATGCGCTGGGCGTGCGTGAGCAGATACGCGCCAAGCTGCTGGACGACGCGCACAGTGGGCGCGAGGAGGCGTTTACACAGCTCCAGGTGCACGACATCCAGATTGCCGACTACCGCAAACAACAGGGCACCTGCCGGATCGTGTGGCAGGCGGCGGTGGGGTACCTGTATGCGCTGCGGGTGGACGGCCGGCCGGCGGACGGCGCACAGGCGCAGCGGCAGGTGCAGACCCGGTACAACCTCGAGCAGGTGTATGTGCAGGACGTGCAGGCGGCGCAGCACGGCGGCACGGCGGTGGGCGTCACCTGCCCGCATTGCGGGGCGCCCGTCACGCAGTTGGGCGAAAAGCGCTGTGCCTACTGTGGCGGCGCCGTGCAGGAGGTCAACTGGCGCGTATGGTCGTTCCAGCGGGTGGATGAGGTGTAACGCCTTCACACTGCGCTGTCGCAATACAGGGCATACAGAATCAAAGGAGGAAGTTTTCTATGGGCATTATTCGTGCAACGCTCAACGCCGTGGGCGGCGCGCTGGCCGACCAGTGGCTGGAGGTCATCGAACCCGACGAGATGAGCGATACCACCGTCTATACGCGCGGCGTCAAGGTGCGCACCGACGACCGGCGCAACCAGAACACAAAGGGCACCGACAACACCGTGTCCAACGGCTCGGTCATCCACGTGTACGAAAACCAGTTCATGCTGCTGGTCGATGGCGGCAAGGTCGTGGACTATACCGCAGAAGAGGGGTACTACACCGTCAACAACGCCAGCATGCCCTCGTTGTTCAACGGGCAGTTTGGCGATGCGCTCAAGGAGTCGTTTGGCAGAATCAAGTTTGGCGGCACCCCTTCGGGCGCGCAGAAGGTGTACTTCATCAATCTGCAGGAGATCAAGGGCATCAAGTTTGGCACGCGCAACCCCGTCAACTACTTTGACAACTTCTACAATGCCGAACTGTTCCTGCGCGCACACGGCACGTATTCGATCAAGATCGTCGACCCGCTGCGCTTTTATGCAGAGGCCATTCCGCGCAACAGGGATCGCGTGGACATCGCGGATATCAACGAACAGTACCTGTCGGAATTCCTGGAGGCGTTCCAATCCTCCATCAACCAGATGTCTGCCGACGGCGTGCGCATCTCGTTCGTCGCCTCCAAGGGGCGCGAATTGAGCCAGTACATGTCCACCACGCTGGATGAGCAGTGGCGGCAGATGCGCGGCATGGAGATTCAGGCCGTGGGCATCGCCAGCATCTCGTACGACGAGGCGTCCACCAAGCTGATCAACATGCGCAATCAGGGCGCCATGCTGGGCGACCCCAACGTGCGCGAGGGGTACGTGCAGGGCGCTGTGGCGCGCGGTATGGAGGCCGCCGGGTCCAATGCCAACGGGAGCATGGCGGGCTTTATGGGCATGGGCGTCGGGATGCAGGCGGGCGGCTCGTTTATGGGCGCTGCCTCGCAGGCCAACCAGCAGCAGATGCAGCGGCAGGCGCAACAGGCGCCGGTGCAGGCGCAGCCCGCCGCGCCGCAGGGCGCGACGTGGCAATGTGCGTGCGGCGCTGCGGACAACACCGGCAATTTCTGCGCGATGTGCGGTAAGCCGCGCCCGCAGGCGGACGTGTGGACGTGCGCGTGTGGCAGCCGGAACGAGGGGGGAAAGTTCTGCCCGCAGTGCGGCAAGCCGCGGGTGAGCAAAATCCGTTGCAGCAAGTGCGGGTACGAGCCGGATATGCAGCAGCCGCTGCCCAAGTTCTGCCCCGAGTGCGGCGACCCCATTGGCCCGGAAGACGCACAGTGAGTGAGCGCGAGGAGGCGTTGACGCCATGGCCATGACTTACAAGTGCCCCAACTGCGACGGCGGCCTGACCTTCAACCCCCAGACGGGGCAATTCCACTGCGCGTACTGCCTGAGCGACTTCACCCAGGAGCAACTGGATGCCATCGCATCGGAGCAGACACAGCAGGGCACGGCACAGACGGCCCAGCAGGCAGAAGCGGGCCAGGCCCCGCAGGACGACGGCTGGCAGCAGTCCGGCGCGCAGGCGCAGGCAGAGGAAGAGCTGGCCCTGTACACCTGCCCCAGCTGCGGCGCGCAGATCCTGACCGAAAAGACCACGGCGGCCACGTTCTGCTACTATTGCCACAACCCCATCGTGCTCTCGGAAACGCTCAGCGGCGCAAGTGCGCCGGACGGCGTGATTCCCTTTGCCATCGACCGGGATGAGGCGGTCAAGCGCTTTACCCGCTGGATTCGCAGCAAGAAATACGTGCCGCGCGCATTTTTCAACAAGCAGCAGATACAGCGCATCAGCGGCGTGTACTTTCCCTACTGGGTGGCAGAGGTGGACGTGGACGCGCAAATGCAGGCGCAGGGCAGGACGGTGCGCGTCTGGCGCGCAGGCGATACCGAGTACACCGAGACCAAGCACTACGCCATCGAGCGGGCGGGCAGCATCCATTTTGCGGATCTGTCGCAAAACGCGCTGAAAAAGGCCAACCGCAAGCTGGTGGAGGGCGTGCAGCCGTTTGACGAATCGGCCGTCAAGCCGTTTTCCGCGGCGTATCTGAGCGGATTTGTGGCGCAGACGCGCGATGTGGAGCAGGAGGAGGCGGCCCAGGCGCTGGAGCCGGAGCTGGACGACTACGCCCAGAAGCTGCTGCGCGACACCATCAGCGGCTACGGTTCCGTACACACGCAGTCCTGTACCGTACGCCGCACAGGGCAGACCTTCCGCTGCATCCTGCGCCCGGTGTGGGTGCTCACGTATCAGGGCGAGGACCAGATGTATTACTATGCCATGAACGGGCAGACCGGCAAGGTGTGCGGCGAACTGCCCACCGACGGACGCAGGCTGTGGACGCTGTTTGCACAGGTGAGCGTACCGCTGTTTGCGCTGCTGACGATCGGAGCGATGCTGTTATGAGGACGTACAGATGGGCCCGTTGGGCGATGGGCGTTTTGATGTCGCTGTGGCTGTGTATGGGCGCGACGGCTTTGGCACAGCCTGCGGACGCACAGACGGCGGTGCGGGCGGCGGCCGCAGCGGCGCAAAGCGCGCAGGAACAGCGCGTATTTGACGAGGCCGATCTGTTCACCCCTGCACAGGAACAGGCGCTGGGAGAGGACGTGGCCGCGCTCAGGGCGCAGATGCAGATGGATGTGGTCATCGTCACCACTGCGGATGCACAGGGCAAGAGCGCACGCGCGTATGCCGACGACTACTACGACGACAACGGCTTTGGTGTGGGCGAGGACCACGACGGCGTGCTGCTGTTGATCGATATGGACAACCGCGAGGCGTACATCTCTACCTGCGGCGCCATGATTGACCTGCTCACGGATGGGCGAATCGACGCCATTTTGGACGGTGTGGTCCTCCAGTTGCAGGAACAGGACTACGCGGGCGCGGCGCAGGCGTTCCTCGCGCGCACGCAGTCGTACTTTGAGGCGGGCGCCGTGTCGGGGCAGTACCAGTACGACACGCAGACGGGGCAGCGAAGCGATCAAAGCGCGTTTCCCATGTTGCTGCGCATTGCGATCTGCGCCGCCGTGGCCGCAGCGGCGGGCGGGATCACGGTCTGGGCCGTCAAATCGCGGTACAGCATGAAGACCGAGGCGTACACGTACCCGTATCGGGACAGGAGCACCCTCTCTCTGTCGGTGCAGCAGGACCGGTTTTTGCACCAGACGCTCACTTCGCGGCAAATTCCGAGGGAGACGTCGGGTGCGGGCCCCGGCGGCAGTTCGTCGCGGCGCAGTTCGACCCATCGGTCCGCCAGCGGGCGCAAGCACGGGGGCGGGGGCCGTAAATTCTGACCGCTTTGATGCGGGACTTTCCATGAAAAAAAGAGCGCGGATGGACATGGCCATCCGCGCTCTTTTCTATGTGCCGTCTTTCCGAACGCCTCAGAGCGAGGCGCCCAGCCCAAACATCTGCAAAAAGGCGCGCGTGGGCGCCGACAGATAGCTGCCCTTGCGCCAGATGATGGCGGACTGGCTCTGCAGGCCCATCTCCTCGATGGCCTTGCAGCGCATCTCGTCGCGCATCGCCATCACGTCCACCACCGTTTCGGCCACGATGGCAACGCCCAGGTTGGCATTGGCCCACATGAGGGACGTGCGCGAATCGGTGGTGCGGCAGTAGATGCGCGGGGCAAAGCCCAGTTGGCGGCACGCGGAGACCAGCGACACCTCCATGCTGCGGTTGACGATCAGCGGAAGCCCTCTGAGCGCCGTAAGCGAGATGCTGTCGGTGGGCGGCAGAAAATCCTGGTGCGCCACGGCCACCATCCGCTCCATGGGCAGGGGCAACAGCCCCAGCTTTTCGTCGGGATCCTCAAACGGCATGCCGACGATCGCCACGTTTACCACGCCGTCCTTGACGTAATCGATCAGCTCAAAGGACTGGCCGGAATACAGCTCGATGCGCACGTCGGGGTGCGATTTGTAAAAGGACACCATGGGCGGGCTGAGCAGCACCGCGGCGGACGAGAATTTGGTGCCGATGGACAGCGTGCCGGTGTGCCCGGCGCACAGGTCGGCCATGACGGTCTGGGTGGTGTCCGTCATGTGCAAAATGGAGCGTGCGCGCGTGTACAGCACCTTGCCGGCATCGGTGAGCGAGATTCGCCGCGGCCCGCGCACCACCAGCTGTACGCCAAATTCCTCTTCCAATAGCTTGAGCTGATAGCTCACGGGCGGCTGCGCCACGTGCAGGCGCTTGGCCGCTGCGCTGAGCGTCCCCTCTTCCACGATGGCCACAAAGTAGGCGAGCTGTTTGAGCTCCATCCGTTCACTCCCCCTTTTTGGTATTGATTTTCCTTATAGCAGCTATTGAATATTGGTATTTTTCATTTCCAAAGCCGCGTGCTAAGATAAACGCGAGATAAGAAATATACATTTTCATCTAATAATATATCATATTATTTCTATTTATTCTATATAAAATTGTGTAATAAATTTTTAAAGAGACAAAGTTTTTTTATTTATGTGTGAAAACACAAAGCCCTTTCCTAAACGATTGAGTGAACAGGAGGTGAAGCGGGGGTCGGCCGCATGCCCCGGAGAAAGGCGGCCGCGTAATACGAACACCGTTGTAGAGAAAGGAGCACCGTCATGACACTATTTCAAGCCATCTTACTGGGCGGGGTGTACTGGATGGAGGCCTACCACTTCGGGCCGGCCATCCGCAACATCACCACCGCACCGCTGAGCGTGGTCGTGCTGGTTGGACTGATCATGGGCGATCTGCCCACGGCCATGAAAGTCGGCGCGGCGGTTCAGCCGCTGTACTTATCCTTTATGGGCGCCGGTGGCACGGTGGCGCGCGACGACTGCGCCGGCGGCCTGGTGCCCGCAGCCGTGGTCATCACCTCCGGCATTCCGCTGGATCAGGCGATTGCGCTGTCTGTCACCGTCTCGCTGCTGCTCGCACAGCTGCACACCATCCGCCGCATCGTGGCAGCCACCTGGGTGCACATGGCCGACGGCTATGCCGAAAAGTGCAACATCAAGGGCATTTTCCTGGCCGGCATGGTGTACACCAACCTCGTGAAGATCGTCATCTTCTGGATTCCCATGACGCTCATGATGTACTTTGGCGCCGAGTTTATCGGCAACCTCATGAACGCACTGCCCGAGTGGCTGCAAAACGGCCTGGGTGCAACGGGACGGCTGATGCCGGCGCTGGGATACGCCATGACGATCCGCGTCATCGGGCGAAAGGATCTGCTGCCGTACTTTATCGGCGGGTTCTTCTTCGCCAAATACACGGGCATCGGCAATATGCCCATCGCGTGCGCGGCGCTGTTCATCGCATTTTTGGATATGCGCTTTAGCAACCGCAACGACTCCGTCGAAGAGGTCAAAGAAGACCGGGCGCTGGTCGAAAAAGAGCAGGCAGAGGGCTCAAAATTGGTCAAGCGCGACATTACCCGCGCCTGGCACCGGTGGTACTTCGCCTCTTCGCAGGCCGATAGCTTTGAACGGCTGATGGCGCTGGGCTTCTGTATCAGCATGGCGCCCATCCTCAAAAAGCTGTACGGAAACAATCAGGACGAACTGCGCGAGGCGCTCAAGCGCCACCTGCTGTTCTACAACACCGAGCCCGTGTGGGGCGCGCTGATCCTGGGCATCACCATCTCCATGGAAGAGCAGCGCGCGATGGGCGTCCCCGTACCGGCTTCCGCTATCGTGGGCGTGAAGAACGGCCTGATGGGCCCGTTCGCCGGCATCGGAGATACCGTGGACTTCTCCACCTTCATGCCGCTGATCTACGCGTTCTTCATCCCGTATGCGGCCGAAGGGCTGTGGTGGGCCGGCATCCTGCCGTGGCTGCTGTTCATTGCGATCACGTATGCAGAGGGCTTCTTCTTCGTGCACACCGGCTATAAGACCGGCACGAACGCCGCGCTCTCGATCCTGGAATCGGGGCAGGTGCAGCGGCTGATCACGTTCTTCAGCGTCATGGGCCTGTTCGCCATGGGCGGCCTGTCGGCCAGCATGGTCGATGTGCAGCTGGCAGTCAACATCCCCACTTCCGGCGAGCCGATGAACGTGCAGACCGAGATCCTCGACCAGATTCTGCCCGGCCTGCTGTCCATCCTGTCCATCTTCGGCGTGTATGCCTACCTCAGCAAAGTCGGCAACATGCTCAAGGCGACCTTCTGGATTCTGGGCATCGGCCTCTCGCTGGGCTGCCTGGGCATTCTGGCATAGCAAGCTCGATCAACATGGGCAAACGCCCTTGTCATAAGGAGGAATTGACAACATGTTAGTCACCATGAAATCCATTCTCGATGCGGCCCGCGAAGGCGGGTACGGCGTCACCGCCCCCAATGTCAACAACGAGGACACCGTGTGCGCCGCGATCGAAGCGGCCGAAGAGCACCGTGCCCCGATGATCATCGACATCGGCTTCACGCAGCCCAGCAACCAGAACATCGTGGACTTCGGCCGGTTTGTGGAATACCGTGCCAAAGCGGCCTCGGTGCCCGTGGCCATCAACCTGGACCACGGCGGCGAATACGCGCACGCCATCTGGGCCATCCGTGCCGGCTTCACATCCATCATGGTGGACCGCTCCTCGCTGCCGTATGAGGAGAACGTGGCGCAGGTCAAGGAATTGGTCAAAGTGGCGCACGCTGTGGACGTGAGCGTAGAGGCGGAGCTGGGCCATGTGGGCGACGGCGACAACTACGCGGTGGACCGCGACGCGGCGCTGACCGACCCCAACCAGGCCAAAGATTACGTGGAGCAGACCGGTATCGACTGCCTGGCCGTGGCGATCGGCACGGCGCACGGCCCGTACGTGGGCACGCCGTATCTGGATTTCCCGCTGTTGCACAAGATCTTTGACACCGTCTCGGTGCCGCTGGTGCTGCACGGCGGCTCCGGCACCGGCGACGAGAACCTGGCCAAGGCCACCCGCGAGGGCATCAGCAAGGTCAACCTCGCCACCGACGTGTACACGGCGGGCATGAACAACTGCTACGAGAAGCATCCCGAAATGGCGCGCGCAGGCTATGCGTACATCAAAGAAGGGTACAAGAACATGCTGATCCACTACATGCAGCTGTTCAACCAGTGCAACCGCGTGTGAGCGCACACCGATTCAACCGACGCGGGTCCCTGAGGGGGCCCGCGCACAACACAAGGAGAAGAACATGATCCCCAAGGAGATACATTTTGGCGTATTGGTGGCTCCGCACCAGGCGGAAGTGCACACGATGCCCTTCCCCGAGATCGGGCCAAATGACGTGGTCATTCGCATGTCGCGCATCCACCTGTGCACCACGGACTACCAGCAGTGGATGGGCCTGCGCGATCACCAGGGCTGGCCGATGGCGGCCGGGCACGAGTTTTCCGGCGTGATCGCCCAAAAGGGCGAGCAGGTGTTGGACAGCTTTGAGATCGGCATGCAGGTCGGCGTGATGGACGGCTACTGCGGCAAGTGCCCCGCTTGCCGGCAGGGCTTTACCGGCGACTGCCCCAACTTCAAGACCAAGGCGCTCATGCCGGACGGCTACTACGGACAAAAGCGGTTTGCCGACTACATCGTGGTGGACCAGACGTTCGTACTGCCCATCTCCAACGACGTTCCGCCGGAACACGCCGCATTTTTGGAACCCGTTTCCACGGCGGTGCAGTGCGTCAAGCGCGCGCGCATCGCGCCGATGGAAGACGTGGTGGTCATCGGCGCGGGCACGATGGGGCTGCTCAACGCGCAGGTCGCGTACGCCTTTGGCGCCCGCGTGATCGTCACCGAGG
>DXZF01000139.1 GCA_019415425.1 Bacillota bacterium
ACAGAGCCGCCAAAACCAGAGGAAAGGGGCAGCGCCCCCACAAAGAACCCGGAGCGCCCCTGCAAGGGGAAGAGCGGGGGCAGAAATCCACGGATGAAATTCCCAGCAATGGGGGAAACAAACAGGGGCAGCGCGGCGGGCGACGCGGTTGCCGCAAAAACGGCGCAATTGTGCCACGTGTTTTTGCTGCAAAATATTGACAATGGCAGGCAAAGGTGCTATCCTCACAATTGATGTTAGCACTCTACTCTTGTGAGTGCTAACAAATCCAGAACCATCTCCGTGCCGTTGAGCCCGTTCCGGGCGCGCGCGGCGGCGCGGGCGGACAGGGAGCGCGTGCCCGGAACAGGTTTGAGGAAGCGCGATGGAATTAAACGAACGAAAACTGAAAATCATGCAGGCGATTGTGGACGACTACATTGCCTCCGGCATGCCGGTGGGGTCGCGGACGATCTCGCGCATGTGGGGCGGGCAGCTCAGCCCGGCCACCATCCGCAACGAGATGAGCGACCTCGAGGAGATGGGCTTTTTGCAGCAGCCGCACACCAGCGCCGGCCGCATCCCGTCCGACATGGCGTACCGGCTGTACGTGGATAAGTTTTTGCACGTGCCGCGCCTTTCCGGCGAAGAGGTGGCGCGCATCCAGAGCTACTTTGGCGGCCGCATGCGCGAGGTGGACGACGTGATCGCCACCACCGCCCACGCCTTAAGCGATATGACCGACTACGTGGCCATGGCGCTGCGCCCGCAGATCGAGCGCGTCACGTTCCGGCAGATCCGCCTCATCCCGGTCACGCCGGGCCGGGCGCTGGCGGTGCTGGTCACCAGCCAAGGCATCGTGCGGGACGTGATGATCGACGTGCCGCCGGAAATGGACGAACGGCATCTGGACACCATCTCGGGCTTTTTGACCGAGCACATGCGCGGCCGCACCATGGAGGAGTTTGGCGAGGTGACCAAGCAGTTCCGCTCGCAGCTCTCGGTGCAGGAGCAGGTGTTCCTCTCGCTTTTGAAGAGCATCGAGCAGCCGGCGCGCAGCGAGTACGCCAGGAACGTCATCTTCGACGGCAGGCAGAACCTGTTCAAACACCCGGAATACACCGATATCGCGCGGGCGAAATCGTTTTTGGAGACGATGGACGCGCGCGACATTTTCTACGATATGCTCACCCGCGCACGGGATGTGCAAGTGACCATCTCCATCGGGCGGGAAAACCAGTACGAGGCGCTCAGCGATACCAGCATCGTCACCGCTACGTACACCATCGGCGGCAAGCAGGTGGGGTCGTTTGGCGTCATCGGGCCGACGCGCATGGACTACGCGCGCGTCATCGCCATCATGCAAACCATCAGCCATTCGCTCGGACAGATTCTGTCCGGATACGACAACCAGCCAAAGGAGGGCAACCGTGAGTAAAGAGAAGAAGCAGGCAAAGGCCGAGCAGGCCGAACAGGCGCCGACCACAGCGCCGGACGAGCAACCGCAGGGCAGCGCACAGGACGCGCCGCAGCCCCAGGCGGCCGAACCGGCCGAGCAGCCGCAGCAGGAGGAGGACCTCAAGGAGGCGGCCAAGGTCGCTGCGGCGCAGATGATGGACGCGCTGCAAAAGTGCGACGCCGCGCTCAAGGACCTCAAAGAGGCCGAGGCGAAGCTGGAACAGGCGCAGGACAGGAATTTGCGCCTGCAGGCCGAATTTGACAACTACCGCAAGCGCACCACCGCCGAAAAGGCCGCCGCGCGCGAGGACGGCTTTGCCGACGCGCTGCGCGCCATGCTGCCCACCATCGACAACCTCGAGCGCGCGCTCAGCGCCGCCAGGGACGCCGGCAACGACAGCATCGTGCAGGGCATGGAGATGGTACTCAAGCAGTTTTTGGAGACGTTCTCCAAAAAGGGCCTGCGCGAGATCGAAGCGCTGGGCGCGCCGTTTGACCCCAACCTGCACGCCGCAGTGATGCAGGAGCCGGCCGAGACCGACGCGCAGCGCGATACCGTGGCGCAGGTGCTACAAAAGGGCTACCTCTACGGCGACCGCGTGCTGCGCTACAGCACCGTCAAGGTGTACGCATAACACGGCATTCCCCACAATTTTTTGCATACAACCATCGAAACTTACCTTTAAAGGAGGATCTTCCATCATGTCTCACATCATCGGTATTGACTTAGGCACCACCAACAGCTGCGTGGCGGTCATGGAGGGCGGCGAGCCCACCGTCATCACCAACGCAGAGGGCGCGCGCACCACGCCGTCCGTCGTCGCGTTCTCCAAAAACGGCGAACGCCTGGTCGGCCAGATCGCCAAGCGCCAGGCCATCACCAACCCCGACCGCACCATCTCGTCCATCAAGCGCGATATGGGCTACGACCGCAAAGTGCGCATCGACGACAAGGAGTACACCCCGCAGCAGATCTCGGCCATGATCCTGCAAAAGCTCAAGGCCGACGCGGAAGCGTACCTGGGCGGCCCCGTGACCGAGGCGGTCATCACGGTACCGGCGTACTTCTCGGACGCGCAGCGCCAGGCCACCAAGGACGCCGGCACCATCGCGGGGCTGGACGTCAAGCGCATCATCAACGAGCCGACCGCGGCCGCGCTGGCCTACGGCCTGGACAAAGAGGGCTCCGGCCGCATCCTGGTGTACGACCTGGGCGGCGGCACGTTCGACGTCTCGCTGATGGAGATCGGCGACGGCGTGTTTGAAGTGCTGGCCACCAACGGCAACAACCGCCTGGGCGGCGACGACTTCGACCAGCGCGTCATGGACTACATGGTCGCAGAGTTCAAGCGCACCGACGGCATCGACCTCTCGCGCGACAACATGGCCATGCAGCGCCTGAAGGAAGCGGCGGAAAAGGCGAAGATCGAGCTCTCCAG
>DXZF01000014.1 GCA_019415425.1 Bacillota bacterium
GATGCTTGAGCGCCTGGTGCACCGCAATCGGCCCCAGTGCGCTTCCGCCGATGCCCAGCACCACAAAGCTCTCAAATTGGGCGCGCACCTTTTGCGCCACGTCCAAAATCCGCTCTACCACCTCGTCCTGCCCGTTGGGCAGCTTCTGAAACTGCAACTGGAGTTGCCCCTGTTTTTGGCGCAGCTGTTGCGCCGCCATGGCAAAGCGCGGCTCCTCCAACTCTTCACGGCGAATGCCGCGGTCGCCCAGCACGTCGCGCATCATATTGGATACGTCCAGCCGAATCTTCATCTGCTGTTGCCACTGTGGGTCCTGATATTGCATGTGTATTCCTCCTCGGGTCGTTCTTTCGTTCCGTCTATGCAAACAGCTTGCACAGCAACTGGTACGCCTGCGCCAACTGTTCGTCGTTCTGGTAATCTGAGGGATAGACTTCCATGGTCACGCTCGCCTCCGGGTGTGTGCGCTTGAGCACATCCGCCAGCGCCGAAAAGTCAAATTCCCCCTGCCCGGGCAGGCGCGTCTGTACGGCGCCATCCCGCACGATGAGATCGCACAGGTGCACGTTGCACAGCCGCTCGCCCATATCCTGCAGATACGCGTACGCATCTTCGCCCGCCTGCGCCGCCTGCTTGACATCCAGCGTATACCCCAACGCACTGTCCGCCACATAGGGGGCCAGCTGCCTTGCCATGCCGCTTTGTGCATATACGCACCAATGCACGTTCTCCAGCGTCAGCCGCACGCCGTACGCCGCGGCAATCTCTGCCAGCCCGCACAGCTGATCACCCAGACGGGCGTAGTCCGTCGCCGGGCGCGTCCGCTTGAGATAAAAGGAACCGTGCATGACGTACTTGGGCGCTCCGATGCACTGCGCGCATGCAAGCACCTTGTGAAACCAGGCCAGCGCTCCCTCGCGCTGCCGCTGCCCGGCCGAAAAGAGCTGCGGTTCAAACTGTGAACCCAGCGCGTGCACTGCCGTGCACGCCAGTCCGCAGTCGCGTTGGCGCCGCTCCATCTGCTGGGCAAAGGGCCGTTCGTATTCCAGATATCCGCTCAAAAATGCCTCGTATCGGCTGGCGCCCATCTGGGCCATGGGCAAGAGCGTATCCTCGGTGTGCCTGCGCGTAAAAAAGCACGCGGTGGAAATGCCTACTTGCATGCCGTTTCCCCCCGTGCCGCCAACAGCGCGCACATCAGACAGTAGGCGTAGCTGGACAGGCGATTGAGCATGCGTATCAGCTCGGGGTGCACCTGTTCACGCACGGCGATGGCAGCCCGTTCACAATCGCGAATGTACGTGCGCAACACGTTGAGCTGCGCCATCGTCTCGCCCATCTGTGGCTCCACAAAGAAATGGGCCACGCCAAAGGCGCGCTGAGGCGCATGCGAATCCGCGTGTGCCTGCTCCAGCGCCAGCCCCGGCACTGTTTGGGGCGGTTTGCCTCTGTATTCCGAGGCCAATAGCGACAGCGCCGCCTGCGCAATGCGCTGCGCGCCGCGTGCCGCCTCTAATTCCCCTTCCCGCTGCGCCACAACCGCACACAACACCGCGCGTGCGTGCAATCCATCCAGCATGCCGCGCAGGGCAATGCGCGGATGATCCTTGCACACCAGCGCCGCATCGTGTAAACTGGTTTCGTATTCCGCTTTTTCGTTCATATATTCTGTCCTTTCCAGCCATCCGTGGCTATTATACCGTATTTCTTTCGGGCAGACAAAGCGGTTTACGGGCAGTTCATTTTTTGGACGCGATTTTCATGAAAGAAGGCGATTGCCCTGTTCTCCCCATCCTGGCGTGAAGAGCATCCCCAATGGCCGTTCATCCTGTGCATTGCCATTGCGCTGCTGATCGTCCTGTGCTTCTCTCTTTGGGATATGCGCCAATCCCCCAATCCCCTGCTGCGCCAGTCCATTTCTATGGCGTACTTGATTCAATCCTCCTCTGGTCAGACCATTTTCCTCAACGACGAAGAAGTGGATCTCTTTGTCCAGCTGCACAACGACGCCCGTCGGACTACAGCGCTACCGGATCGCAACGGCTTCGCTGCGCCATTTACGCTGTGCCTGCAGACCACCACACAGCAATTGTATCTGATCAGCCCGTGTGCCGGCACCCGCTATATCCGCGTTGCGCCCAGTCGACCTCCCCATTCGCCTCCTAGCTTCAGAGGCCGTTCCAGAAAGTACCACACCTACTACTTGGATAGCCAGGCGCTGTACGACTTTTTACAGTCCCTCGCCGCACAGCAGGATCGGTGGGAATCGCCGCTCTCAATGATAAGATACAAAAAAACGGACGGCCGGAGGAATCCTCCGGCCGTCCGTCTATCCGTTTGGTTTATTCGGCCTTTTGCACTTCAGCCTCTTTTGCATCCTGATCTGCGCCCAGCTTGTGGAACACGAGCTTGCCGTCCTCCATCGAAGCCTCCACGCGATCGCCAAAGGCGATGTGTCCGGCCAGAATCTCTTCGCTGATGCTGTCCTCCACGCGCTGTTGGATGGCCCTGCGCAGCGGACGCGCACCGTAGACCGGGTCAAAGCCCTGCTTGGCCAGGTATGCGCTCGCCTCTTCGGTGAAGGTCAGGTCAATGTCGCGTTCACGCAGCCGTTTGGCCACGGCGCGCAGCATCAACTTGGCGATCTTCTGGATATCCTCTTGGGTGAGCGGATGGAACACGACCATCTCGTCTATGCGGTTGAGGAACTCCGGACGGAAGACGGATTTGAGCGCTTCCATCGTGCGTTCCTTGAGCTCCTCATACGCCGGCGCATGCGGGTCGCCTTCTTCATTGGCGCCAAAGCCCATGGTCTTCTTGCCGATCGTATTGGCGCCGACGTTGCTCGTCATGATGATGACGGTATTGCGGAAGTCCACGGTACGGCCCTTTCCGTCGGTGAGGCGGCCGTCTTCGAGGATCTGCAACAGCACGTTGAACACGTCGGGATGCGCCTTTTCGATCTCGTCCAGCAACACCACGCTGTACGGGCGGCGGCGCACCTTCTCGGTCAGCTGCCCGCCCTCTTCATAGCCCACATAGCCCGGAGGCGAACCGATCATACGCGAGACGGAGTGCTTCTCCATGTACTCGCTCATATCCAGCCGCACCATGGCGTCCTCATCGCCGAACATGGCCTGTGCCAGGGCACGGCTCAGTTCCGTCTTGCCCACGCCGGTGGGGCCCAGGAACAGGAAACTGCCGATGGGTCGGTTGGGATCCTTGAGGCCCGCACGCGCACGGCGGATGGCCCGCGCCACGGCCGAGACCGCTTCGTCCTGCCCGATGACGCGCTCGTGCAGCGTCTGTTCAAGGTGCAGCAGCCGTTCGGATTCATCCTGCGTCAGCTGTTTGGCCGGCACGCCCGTCCATTTGGAGACGATCTCCGCGATGTCGTCCTCGGTGACGACCAGTTCCTTCTGGCTCTCGCTGCCCTTCCACGCAGCGCGCATCTGATCCATCTTCTTGTTCAGCTCAGTCTCTTCGTCGCGCATCTTGGCAGCGCGCTCGTAATTCTGGTTGGCAACGGCCTCCTCTTTTTCCTTGCGCACTTCCTCCAATTGCTTTTCCAGCTGCTTCATATCCGGCGGTGCCACAAACGACTGGATGCGCACGCGTGCGGCCGCCTCGTCCATCAAGTCAATGGCCTTGTCGGGCAAAAACCGATCCGTGATGTACCGGTCGGACAGCTGCACCGCCGCCTCGATGGCCTCATCGCTGATCTTGACTTTGTGGTGCGCCTCGTACCGGTCGCGCAGGCCGCGCAAAATCTGTACGGCCTCCTCCTTGGTCGGCTCTCCCACCGTCACGGGCTGGAACCTGCGCTCCAGCGCAGCGTCCTTTTCGATGTACTTGCGGTACTCGTCCAGCGTCGTCGCGCTGATGCACTGGATTTCGCCGCGCGCCAGCGCAGGTTTCAAAATATTGGCCGCGTCAATGGAGCCTTCGGCCGCACCCGCGCCTACCAACAGGTGCACTTCGTCGATGAACAGGATGATATTGCCTGCCTTCTTGATTTCCTCCATGGCATTTTTCAGCCGCTCTTCAAATTCGCCGCGGTACTTTGCGCCTGCGACCATGGCCGCCAGATCCAGCGAGATGACGCGCTTATCGCGCAACAGTTCCGGGATATTGCCCGAAGCGATGCGCTGTGCCAATTCCTCCGCGATGGCGCTCTTGCCCACGCCCGGTTCGCCGATGAGCACCGGGTTGTTCTTGGTGCGGCGGCACAGGACCTGCACCACGCGCTCGATCTCCTGATCGCGCCCGATCACAGGATCCAGTTCGCCGTTTTTGGCCATCTGCGTCAGATCCTTGCCAAAGCCGTCCAGCACTTTGCCCTCGCCGCTCTCCTCCTGGCCCTGCGGGGCGGACGCCCCTCTCTGCAGCGCCTGCAGCGTCTTGTTGGCCTCGACGCCCAGCTCCGCCAAAATGCGGGCAGCCACGGTATCCTCTTCATTGAGGATGGCCAGCAACAGGTGTTCCGTGCCGATATAGCTGTGGCCCATCTGCCGTGCGATCACCGCGCTGACCTGTATCACGCGCTTGGTGCGCGGCGTAAAGTCAAACGCCTGGGTAAACACGTAGTTCCCCCGGCCCACGATCCGTTCAATCAGATCCTGTACGGCCTTGACCGTCACGCCCTGGCTCTTGAGCGCCTGGGCGGCGCCTCCTTCTTCGGCCTGCAGCAGGCCCAGCAGCAGATGCTCTGTGCCCACATAATTCTGTCCCAATTTTTTCGCGTTTTCCTGCGCGTAATTGAGCGCCTGTTGTGCGCCCTGTGTAAAGCGTTGATATTCCATGATCACTTCACCTCATCCATCATTTCTCTTTGCTTCACCGTGGCCTTTCGGCACATGGTTGCGCGTATCTGATCGGCGGGCCGCCGTTGCGGCTGCCGTTGTTCTTGATTTTGAATGTGCCCGGGTTGCACGTTGCGGCACAACCGGTACAGCGCGTCGGTCGCGAGCGGCAGCATGCCCATGCGGCTGCCCAGCATCGCATCGCTCCACAGCTGCATGAACTCCTCCTGCGCCATCAGACGCGCCTGCTGTAAAAGCCCATAGGCCCGGTAGACCCGATCCTCCAGCGCCACGCCATTTTGCGTGCGCAGCTGCTCGCCCGCCTGCGCTTCGCGTTGGCAGATGCGCAATACCTGCTGCGTCACTTCCGCCGTGATCGCCGTCTCCTCTTTGCCCAGCGAGATGCGGTTGCTGATCTGAAACAGGTTGCCCACCGCTTCGCTGCCTTCCCCGTAGATGCCGCGTACGGCAAACCCTTCGTCCTTGAGCGCCTGCATCAGCGGCCCGATCTGCTGCGTCAGCACCAGGGCCGGCAGGTGCAGCAACACGCTGGCGCGCATGCCGGTACCGACGTTGCTGGGGCATGCGGTGAGGTAGCCCAGCTTTTCGGTCCTGGCAAACGGCACCTGCCGTTCGATCGTCTGGCTGACGGTCTGCGCCTCCTCCAGCGCGGCGCGCAGCGCCAGTCCCTCCAGCATGCACTGGATGCGCAGGTGGTCTTCTTCCATGAGCATGATGGCGGTGTGCTGGTCCTTTTTCAGCAACAGCGCCCCATGCTCAGATTCTGCCCAGTCACGGCTGACCAGATGCTCCTCGATCAGGTATTGCCTGTATGCGTCCTGCATCTGCTGCGACCACAGCAGCGCATACTGGCCGGACGGCAGCGCATTTTGCACGCGCTCCACCACCTGCTGCGCCTTTTGGGCGCTGAGCAAATGGGGAAAGGGCGTCTTGGCCACGTTGCGCGCCAAACGTACGCGGCTGGTCAACACCACACCGGAAGTCGGATCCGTCACTGACATGTCGTTTGCCCTCCTTGTGCCTGCTTGATCTGGTCGCGCAACTGCGCCGCGTCCTCATACCGCTCCTCCTGCACCGCCTGCTGCAGCTGTGCCTTGAGCTTTGCAATCGGATCGTCCGGTACAGCCTCCTGCTGCGCCGCCTGCCGTACCGGCTGGCCGCCCATGCGGTCGGTCCGGATGGGAATGTGCCGATCCGTGCCGTGCATGGCCATCAGCATGGGGCCGATCTGTTCGGCAAATGCCTCATAACAATCCGGGCACCCCACAAAGCCGGTGCGCTGTAACGACTCCAGCGTCGTCCCGCACGCCGGGCAGCGCAACTGCGTCCCGGGTGTGGGCATCCACTGGCCCAAGAACTGTTTGGCGGAAAACGGCTGCGGCATCGCATGGGCCTGCGCCGCGCACTGGCTGCACAGGTGCGATTCCCGCGTCACCCCGTTGACCGTCGTCACCATATGTACATTGGCTTCACGCTGTTTACAACGTTCGCAAAGCATGTTTGATTCCCCCTTTTGCTCATTCCTGCTGCGACCGTATCAACGATAGCAGCATGGTATGGAAGATGCGTGCACGCACGGCATCCTGTTTTTCCTCTTCAATATCGCACAGCGCCGGCTTGGAGACAGCGGCCTGCATCAGCTGCGCCTTCTCCGTCGTAAGCGCTCCCGATTGCACCAGACGCACCAGCAATGCGTGCGCCTCGGGATACGTCATGCGCTCCCGGGGAGACGTGGCCGTCTGGTACAATAGATCGGCGCCGTCCTCCACCATGCGCACAATGCGAATGTATCCGCCGCCGCCGCGGCGGCTCTCCACGATGTAGCCGCGCTGGTTGGTAAAGCGCGTCTGCAACACATAATTGATCTGGGAGGGGGCGCAGTGGAATTCGGCAGCCAGCTGGTTGCGCTTGAGTTCCGCCTCGTTCTCCCCTTCCAAAAGCTGTTTGATAAAGCTTTCAATGCTATCGCTCAATGCTGACATCTTTGCTCATTCCTAACTTTGACTTTCTTTGACCTTCATCTTTATTATACAGCTCTTTTTCCCAAATGCAACCCCTTTTTCCACTTTTTTTCACCGCCACGCAAAAAATTTTTTACGGCAATCCATCCGCCCCTGTGCGCGATGGCCCTTTACAAAATCTCCCAATTTTTTCCTCTTGACGGCTGCGTACAACCGGCGTACGATTAGATAAGAACATATGTTCCTATTATGGAGAGGGAGGGATTTTGCATGGCCGAACGCATCGTTCTGCACTGCGATATGAACGGGTTCTATGCATCTGTCGAATGCCTGTACCACCCCGAGCTGCGCGACCGGCCGGTGGCGGTATGCGGGGATGTGAGCAAGCGGCACGGCATCGTAC
>DXZF01000140.1 GCA_019415425.1 Bacillota bacterium
AAGAAAGGGGAGCGTACGCTCCCCTTTCTTTCATTTATGCGCTTGCGATTTGGCCGAGCAGGCGGCTACGGCACCGTCCAGAAACGAGAGGATGGTCTGCCAGATCGCATCGTCTCGTTCCCAGTACAGCGCCCCGTCGAACGAATGAGCAAGGCGGTCCCTCTCTGCTTTGGGGACGCGGCCCTTGTACTGCCTGTCCAGATCGCGCAGCGCCTGCTGGATGCGCTTGCGGTACGCGATCGCGCGATCCGACCGCACCACGTCGTGCCCCTTGCCGTGCAACAGCACCACTTGTACATTGGCGTTGTCCGCGTACTGTTTGCGGTGGCCGTACAGGCTGTTGTCGACACCGATGGTGGGGTCGTCGTCGCTGTACAGCACCAGCGCCCTGGCGCGGGTGTGCGCCAGCCCTCTGCCGCCCGTCTTGAAAATCTGCATGCCAAACAGACACCATTCGTACAGGTAGAGCGGCACGGCCGCCAGCGCCAAAAACGGCCCCATGTAGCGCTTGCCCTTTTCCATCAGCATATCCATGCTGCGGTGAAAGCCGGACCGCGATACCACGGCGCACACCGGCGGATCGTCGTTTAAAACCGAGGCGACGGCGTATCCACCCCAGCTATGCCCATACAGGCACAGCGGCAGGGCGCACAGGTCGGGCTGCGTCTGCAAAAACTGCAGGGCATGGCGCAGATCGACCGCGCTCTGCGGCAGCCCGCGCATGGATGTGCCGCCGCTCTTGTCGCAGCCGGTATTGTCGTAGGCCAGTACGCGATAGCCGTGCGCGCACAGCACCTGGATGTCATCATAATAGGTGCGCATCGAGCCCGTCAGCCCATGGGAGAGCACGACGAGCGCCTTGGGTTTTGGGACCGACGGATCCTCGTACACATACCCGGTCAACTGCACGCCATGGGCGCTGGGAAACTGCACCTGCCTGCGCACGAGCGAGGGAAAAGCAGCGAACCGCGGCGTCGAGATCGAAGTGAGCGTATCCGTGCGCACGCCAAACACTTTTCGATATAAAAAGATGGCCACCCCTGCCGGCAGGCCCAGCAGCGCGATGACCAGTGCTGCGATGATCGCAATCGTCATGCATTCAACCCCTTTTCTCTCAGCGTGGCAGCACCACTTCGCACAGCGCACGGTACAGCGGCGTGCCGTTTGGCCCCGCGCCCAACGTGCTGGCGTACACGCACACCCGGCTCAGAAAAAACGGCTCGCTCTTGGTGCGAATGCCCTGGTTGCCAAAGCGCGCATTGCGCAACAGCGTGATGTGCGGGCGGAACGGCCGCATCTCGGCGCGCACGCCCATCGGCTGCAGCGCCTTGCTCACCGCAGCCGCCAGGCGGTGCACGCCGCTCAGGTCGCCGCCCAACTGGGCGAACACCGTATCGCCCGTGGCGCGCACGAACGCACCCACCCCATTGATATGCACCATGGGCGCCACCTGTTCTTCCACGGCCCGCTGTACCCGCTGGCAGATCTCCGGCGCCTTGCGCTCGTCCACATCGCCCAAAAAGCGCAGGGTCAGGTGCAGGTTTTCCTCGCGCGTACGCCGACCGCCCATGCCCAGCTGCTCCAGGTTGTCCTGCAGCGAAAGCAGCATCTGGCGCGCGCTTTGCGGCAAATCCAGCGCGACAAACAACCGCATCCCATTCCCCTCCTTTTCTACACGATCCGACAGGATTTTGTATTAGTATACCTGATTGTGCAAAAAACTTCGAGCCCCAGTTTTCGCCTTCCATCCTCGGGGCAACACATATGATATAATGAGGGATAAAGTACGTGCAAAAGGGGGACAGGCCATGCAGCTGACATGTATCTGCGGGCGCGCCGGCAGTGGAAAGAGCCGATTTCTGGCGCAGGTGACGCAGCGCGCCCTTGCACAGGGGCGGCGCGTGTACCTGCTCGTGCCGGATCAGTACACGCTGCAGGCCGAGCGCGAGCTGATGGCGCAGCTACAGGCGCCGGGCCTGTTACAGGTCGAGGTGTTGAGCTTCACGCGGTTGTGCCAGCGGGTGCTGGAGCACTGCGGCTGCCCCAGCACTGCGGTGCTGGACGCGCGCGGGCGGGCCATGGCCGTCAGCGGCGTGCTGATCGAACAGCAGCACGCCCTCGAGGCGTATGGGCGCTACGTGCACTCCCCCAACTTCTGCGCGACGCTGGCCGGGGAAATCGCCGAGCTCAAGCGCTTTGACGTCTCGCCCCAGCAGTTTGCCCAGGCAGCGCAGGACCAGGTGCGCCTGCGCGACATTGCGCGCGTGTATGAGGCGTACGAACAGAAACTGCAGGGCGTATACAACGACAACGAGGACGCGCTGAACTGGATGATCGAACGCATTCCCTCCGCCTCGTTTTTGCAGGGCGCCGTGGTGATGATCGACGGGTTTGAGATGCTGACCAGCCAGATTTACCGCACGGTGGACGCGCTGCTGCGCACGGCGCACAACCTGTGCACGACGTTTCGCATCGGGGAGTCGACCGACCCGGATTATCCGCTGTTTGCCACCGAGGAAAAACACCTGTTGCGCATGCAGCAAATCGCGCAGCGGGCCGGGGCGCGCATCGTCACCGTGCGCCTGCCGCAGCAATTTCCCACGCTTGCCCCGCGGCACCGGCGCGGCAGCGGGCTGGCGCATCTGGAAAGGAACCTGTTCGCCGCGCAGCCGCAGGTGTACAGTGCCGTCCCTTCCGACGTGCACGTGTTGAGCGCGCCCACGCCCGCACGGGAAGTGGAGGCGTGCGCAGCGCAAATCCTGACACTGGTGCGCGACGCACAGGTCCGCTTTTCCGATATTGCGGTGGTGGCGGCCGACCTGGCATCCTACGGCCCGCTGCTGCAGCACACGTTTGTACGCTATGGGATTCCGTCGTTTCTGGATAGCAAGCGCACGGTCGCAGCGCATCCGCTGGCGCGCTATGCGCTGCTGTCGCTGCGGGTCATCCAGAGCGGCTTTGCCGCGCGCGATGTCCTGGCGCTGATGAAGACGGGCATGAGCGCGCTTTCGATGGCGCAGTGCGACGAGCTGCAGGAAATCGTGCGCACGTGCGGCGTGCGCTTTCTGCCCGAAAACGACGGGCGGGAGCTGGGCGAACTGCACCAGGCGTACCACGGCGCCCGGCACGCGCTGCTGGATGCGCAGTATGCGCTCCGCCACACGCTTGAAAGCGCACAGAGCGCCGCAGAGCAGGCCGAGGCGTTCGCAGCGTTTTTGCAGGCGTCGGGCCTGATCGATCGCGCCAACGCGCTGATGGAACAGCAGCACGAGGCCGGCGCACTGGACCGGGTACAGCAGACGCGCATGGTCTACCAGGTGCTGTGCAATCTGCTCACGCAAATGCACGATGTGCTGGGGCAAAAGCGGCTGTCGGTCCGCGCCTTCTACGACGTGTTGGCGGCGGGGCTCTCGGCCGGGGAAGGCGGCGTGCTGCCGGCCACGCAGGACGCCGTACAC
>DXZF01000141.1 GCA_019415425.1 Bacillota bacterium
CCTCCTGGCTGCCGAAGATGCGCACGCCCATCTCGGTGAGCGCCTTGCACAGCTTGATGGCGGTCTGCCCACCCACTTGGACGATGGCGCCTTCCGGCTGTTCGACCTCGACGATGTTGGCGACGTCTTCTTCGGTCAGCGGTTCAAAGTACAGCACGTCGGAGGTGTCAAAGTCGGTGGAGACCGTCTCGGGGTTGTTGTTGGCGGTGATGGTCTCATACCCCAGCTTTTTCCGCGCCCACACCGCCTGGACGCTGCAGTAGTCAAACTCGATGCCCTGCCCGATGCGAATGGGACCCGAGCCGATGACCAGCACCTTTTTGTTTTTGCTGGGCCGCGCATCGGTGTATTCGTCGTACGTAGAGTAGTAATACGGGCTCACCGCTTCAAATTCCGCGCCGCAGGTGTCCACCATTTTGAACACGGCGCGCACGCCCAGCGCGTGCCGGCGCTGCGCCACCTCTTCCTTGGTGCTGCCGGTGTACTGCGCGATGACGCGGTCCGGGAAGCCCATCTGCTTGATGTGGCGCATGTGCGCGGCGTCCAGCGCGTCCAGACTCTTGGTCTTGAGCCACTGTTCCATCTGCACCAGGCGCTGGATGCGCTGCAAAAACCAGTCGTCAATCATGGTGATGGCGTGGATCTCCTCCAGCGGCATGCCGCGGCGGATGGCCTCTGCGAGGACGAAGATGCGCTCGTCGTTGATGATGTGCAGTTTTTCCGTCAATTCGCGCCCGTCCATGTGGGTGCAGAACGGCTGCTCGAGCGTGTACATGTTCAATTCCAGCGAGCGGATCGCCTTCATCAGCGCGCCCTCAAAGCTGTTGGAGATGGCCATGACCTCGCCCGTGGCCTTCATCTGCGTGCCCAGCGTGCGCTCGGCGCGCACGAATTTGTCAAACGGCCACTTCGGGATTTTGACGATGCAGTAGTCCAGCGTCGGTTCAAAGCAGGCGTACGTCTTGCCGGTGACGGCGTTGACGATCTCGTCCAGCCCGTAGCCAATGGCGATCTTGCTGGCCACGCGCGCGATGGGATAGCCGGTGGCCTTGCTGGCCAACGCCGAGGAGCGCGAAACGCGCGGGTTGACCTCGATGACGGCGTACTCCATGCTGGTGGGATGCAGGGCAAACTGCACGTTGCAGCCGCCCTCGATCTTGAGCGCACTGATGATGCGCAAAGCGCTGGTGCGCAGCATCTGATATTCCTTGTCCGAAAGCGTCTGCGACGGCGCGACGACGATGCTGTCGCCGGTGTGCACGCCCACGGGATCCAGGTTTTCCATGTTGCAGATGGTGATGACGTTGCCCTTGGCATCGCGCATCACCTCGTATTCGATTTCCTTCCAGCCCGCGATGCACTTTTCGATCAGCACCTGGTGCACGCGCGACAGGCGCAGGCCGTGCCCGCCGATCTCCTCCAGTTCCTCGCGGGAATTGGCGATGCCGCCGCCCGTACCGCCCAGCGTGTAGGCCGGGCGCACAATGACGGGGTAGCCGATCTTTTCGGCAAAATCCAGCGCGTCGGCAAGCGAGTTGACCACCGAACTGGCGATGCACGGCTCGCCCAGGGCCAGCATGGCATCTTTGAACTCCTGCCGGTCCTCCGCCATCTTGATAGAGGCGGGCGCCGTGCCCAGCAGCCGCACGCCATGTGCCTCCAAAAAGCCGGATTCCGAGAGCTCCATGGCAAGGTTCAATCCCGTCTGCCCGCCCAATGTGGGCAAGAGGCTATCGGGGCGTTCCTTCTCGATGATGTTCTGCAGCACTTCGGCGCACAGGGGTTCGATGTAGACTTTGTCTGCAATGTCGGCATCGGTCATGATG
>DXZF01000142.1 GCA_019415425.1 Bacillota bacterium
GGGATATTTTCTTTGTAAACCGCTTCCATCACAGGCCAGAAGCGATTTTGTGGATGGCTGTAATAGAAGCCAAAACGGCGGGATTTCGGTGAGGGAAACGTGCCGAGAATCAGGATGCGGGATTGCGCGTCAAACACAGGCTCGAGGGGATGTGTCAACCGTTCCAATCGCTCAGACCTCCTATGCCACAAATTGTAAACAATGAAATAAAAGAATGATTACCAATGCGATTGCGCACGGCCAGCGCATCTGCTGGGCCGTTGGGATATGTCGTACCGGCGCACAGGGAGCTTTGTGTGCCGCTTTCCAATCGCTTTGCCTATTCAACGCGCGCCAGCCCATCCAACCCAAGATGAGCCAGATGCCATAGAGCAACAGCGTACAGAGTGTGCCTACCCGATCGGGCAGGTGCATCAGGCATAGCGAGAAGCCATAGACCCAGGCATTATGAAAGGCGTGCAGCAGCATTGTGGTGCGGACGGAGCCCGTCTCAAAGACGGCAGTAGCGAATAGGCAACCGATGAGAAATGCGCTTGGCATCTGCAATAGATTGCCATGCAGCAGGGCAAACAGCGCCGCAGTGTATACGGCGCAAAAGCGTGCGCCGCAGGGAGTGAGGAATCCCAGTACGCGCACGCGGAAGACCTTTTCTTCAATCCATGCAGGCCAGATGGTCAGATTGAGCCAACTCCAAACAAACGCAACTGGATGCGAGGGGACTGCCATGGAAACGCCCTGCAGCATCAGCCCCCACTGCCCACACAGGACCACAAGGATGGAAGAAACGAGTTGCCCACAGACCGCAAGCCCCAATAGTATGCCGGCAAACGGCAGGAGAAAACGCCTTTGTATGGGGGCGCTTGTGTACTGTGGCGCATCGGGCAACAGCAGCCGGTACACGAGCGCATAGCATACGAAATACACCACGCTGATCCATGCTTGCTGGGCGATTTCCATTCCGCCCGCATGTACCCCCAGTGCGGTCAGAGCGCGCAGAAAGAGCGGCCGCAAAAGGCCTTGCATGGTGTAGAGCGCGCCCAAATTGCAGGCGACGGCTGCGGGCAGACGCCATGGTTGCCGCAGGGAAGCGCTGTTAGACGGCGTCGTTTGCATGGTCGTAGATGACTTGCCCATCCTTGATACACGTGAGAATGGGGATCTGCTTGATCTCCTGTGCGCTGGCTTTTAGCGGGTCCTGCTCCAAGATGACCAGATCGGCCCGCTTGCCAGCGCGTATGGAGCCTTTTTCATGTTCTTCATGATACTGATAGGCGGCATTGATGGTGATGGCCTTAAGTGCTTCATAGGCGCTGACGCGCTCAGAGGCGCCCAGCACCGTGCCATTGCGCGTCGTGCGCGCCATGGCGCAGCCGATCGTATCCAACATATCGGGCGGTAAAACCGGCGTATCCTGATGGAAGGTGTAGATCACGCCGTTCTGGATGGCGCTTTGGACAGGCGAGATGGATTGCGATCGTGCAAGGCCGAAATTCTGTATGTGCGTATCGCCCCAATAGTATGTATGTGCCACAAAGAACGAAGCGAGGATATGCAATTGTGCCATCTGCTGCAGCTGATCGGGGCGTACGAGCTGCGCGTGAATCATGACCGGGCGGTCATCGCGCACGGGCGATTGAGCCGTCACACGCCGGTAACAGTCGATCATCTGCTGCGCGGCAGCATCGCCGTTGCAGTGCACCAGCAGTTGTTGGCGTGCGTCGATGCAAGCGCGCATCATCTGGCACACCTGTTCATCGGTATAGATCGGATATCCGCAATCCGAAGAACCCTGGTAGGGCGTCGTCATCCAGGCCGTGCGCCCCTGCGGCGAGCCATCCAAAAACATTTTGTAGCCGCCAATGCGCAAATGGTGGCGATAGGTTTGAAAGGAATCGATCTCTTTGGTCAGCAGTGCCGCGTGCTCTTTGAGATCGATATAACTGACCACATCCAAAAACAGGCCATCCTGTTCAGCGACAGCTTTGAGCACACTCCACTGCATCTCTTTGACAAGCCCTTCCTGTGCCGTCGTGATGCCGTAACGGGCGTAGAACTTCTGTGCCTGCCGGAATTGGCGGACCAGTTGCTG
>DXZF01000143.1 GCA_019415425.1 Bacillota bacterium
GCGCTATACCATCTATCGGACTTACTGCCCGGACAACAGCGACGAGATCGAACTCTACCTCGAAGAGAGGACGGGGACGACATGAGCCTCAACATCAACATTCCAGAATTGTCTGCGACGATTGAACGCGAACTGTCTGCATATTCCGAAGAGGTTGCTGCACATCTCAAAGAGGATATCAAGGACGCAGCACAGGAGATGGTGAATGAACTGCGCCGGACATCGCCCAATGATACGGGCGAATATGCGCGTGGATGGGCAAACCGTGTAGAACACGAGAGCGATGAAGATATCCGCGTTGTCGTCTACAACAAGACAAGGCCGTCCCTGACGCACTTGTTGGAGAACGGGCACGCTAAGGTCAATGGAAAGCGAACAGAAGCGCGGCCGCATATCCGACCGGCAGCCGACAGGGCAGGAAAAAGGCTCGAGCAAAAGGTGAAGGTGTCGACAAAACAATGACATTCCCGGAATTGACCACAGTGCTTGAGAGCACGGGCTTGCCGGTGACATACCGCGCATGGCCGGAACAACAGGCGCCAGCGCTCCCGTATATCTGCTATCTGGCGGATTACTCGGAGAATTTCGGCGCTGACAACATAGTGTATTACCCGATCACACGTGTACGCGTGGAACTGTACACAGGACGCAAACAACCAGAGGCGGAGGAGAAAGTCGAAACGGCTTTCTCCTTCGCCTCTCTATTCTGGCAGAAAACGGAGGTCTATATCGATTCCGAAAACTGCTACCAAATTGCATACGAAATTGAGGTGTAACCATGGCAGATAAGGTGAAATTCGGCGTGCGCAATGTGCACTATGCCGTAATGACGAACGATGCAACGCTGACCTATGACACGCCCGTGCCCATTCCCGGTGCGGTAAGCCTATCGCTTACGCCGGAGGGCGGAATGACCACGTTCTATGCGGACGATATGGCGTACTTCGTCACGGTCGCGAACAACGGCTATAGCGGCGATCTGGAAGTTGCATACTTCCCAGACAAATTCTTCGAAGATATCTTTGGAATGGCTGTCAGCACGAATGACAAGGTCATGACGGAGGATGCAGGCGTGCAGCCAAAATCTGTTGCGCTACTGTTTGAAGAAGAGGGAGATACGACCGGCACGAAATACGCGCTGTACAACGTTATCTTCGCAAGGCCGTCGAGATCTCTCTCCACCACGACGGAAACCATTGAACCGCAGACGCAGACGGCGAGTATCACGGCATCCCCGCTGTCCAGCCGAAAGGTAATGGCCATGACGACGGCTGACACGCCGCCTACAGTCTCGCAAGGCTGGTATGAAGACGTGTGGCTGACGGATTCGACATCGGGTGTCGGCGGCTGACGGAGGGATTCTGATGGACAAGATCATCCAGATTGACGGGAAGGACGTGGGTATGCGGGCGACAGCCCGCACGCCCCGCCTGTATCGCAATTGGTTTGGCCGTGATCTGGTACAGGACATGTCGATTGTAACGGCTGCGGCGGCAAAAAATGAACCGCTCAACATTGAATCGCTGAATGTATTCGAGAACTTGGCGTACACATTTGCACGCCAATACGACGAGACCATCACGTGCACGGCGGATGAATGGTTGGATGGATTCGCGGTTATGAGCATCTATGAGGTGTGGCCGCACATCTTAGACCTGTGGATTGGGAACCAAGCCACGACGTCCAAACCAAAAAAAGTGTGAGGCCGACAGAGCGCCCCAAGACCGGTGCGACGTTCATGCTACGCTGCGCTGAGCTCGGCCTCACGGATGAGGCGCTCGAAACCATGACCATGGGGATGGTCTACGACATGTTGATCGAGCAGGCGAACGACGGGGAAGAGTGGGCAATCCTTGCGCCGCCCGGCAGTATGCGGTCGTTCTTCTTAGGAGGTGGGAAACTTGGCGAGTAGAATACAGGGAATTACGGTAACGATCGGCGGGGACACCACCGGACTTAATAAGGCCTTGTCGAAAACAAACAAACAGATACGGGATACGCAGGGACAGCTGCGCGACGTGGAGCGCCTCTTGAAGCTCGACCCGGAGAATGTCGAGCTCCTCACGCAAAAACAGAAGCTATTGACCGATGCGGTCGGCCAGACATCAGACAAGCTGCAAGCACTCAAAGAAGCCGAAAAGCAGGTACAGGAGCAAGCGGCGCGCGGGGACATCACGCAGAAGCAGTATCAGGCATTTCAGCGGGAAATCATTGCCACCGAGCAGTCGCTCGACAAGTACCGACAGCAGCTGATCGAGACCAATCAACAGCAGTCCAAGAT
>DXZF01000144.1 GCA_019415425.1 Bacillota bacterium
GAGCCTGCGGGGCGTGGACTGCGTTGCGCAAACGGTCCAACGCACGGCCGCGCGGAGTAGGGGTATCCAGGCCTGCGGATACGGGCTGCGGCGGATGCGTGCGGTGCACCGGCCTCATGCGCTGGGCGGGAACCGGTCGGGGTACTTGGTGCGGTAGTAGGTCAGCACGTACGGGACGAATTCCTGCGAGACGCCCAGCATTTCGCTCAGCTCCGCCGCGTTGCGCGCGCCGTTGCGCAGCGCCTGCAGCAGTTCCTCCAGCGGCACCAGCAGCGTCACCGCCTGCGCGATGGCGCGCGTCTCCTGCCGGGACAGCGCCACGTACCCCATCGTGCGCAGGTCGCCCGCCCCCTGCGCGTGGTGCGCCAGTTCTTCGGCCAGCACGCACGCGCGCTCGCTCTCGCACAGGCCCGGGCGCAGCACGATCTGGCCGCCTCGGGCGCTGCGCAGGTACAGCCCCCGGAACGGCGCGGGCAGGTGCTTGTCCTCAATCACTTCAACGCCCAGATCGTACGCGTGCTGCAGCAGCTGTTCATACTTGGTCATGGTTCTCTCCTCTTGGATAAAATGGGAACGTTTGTTCTTGTTTTTCCATTATAGCAGATTTTTCCAGCTTGTACAGGGGCAAGCCGTGCGTTTTTTGTCGTACCCGTGCAGGGGCTGTGCAGGTTTTTTTGCAGGGGCGCTGCCCCTGCGACCCCGCTGGGGGGTGTTTTGTGGGGACGCTGTCCCCACGCCCCTGCCAAAGGGTCATCGACCCTTTGGAATCCCTTTGCTGCAAATGCATCCGCATTTGCTTGGGGGGAATCGGCCTGTCCAGTCCGCGTTGCCATGCATGTTTTGCTGCATCTGCAGTCCTGGAGAGCTTTTTTTATAGGGACGCTGTCCCTTTCCTCTGGTTTTGGCGGCTCTGTCTGCGCCCTTCGGCTTGCCAATCGCCTGCCAAAGCCCAGAACCTCTGCCTCGCTCCTCTCCCTCTGGTTTTCAGGGCTCTGCCATCGCCTACACGGCTCGGCAATCGAGAACATCCATGTCGCTTCATCCCCCTCTGGTTTTGGCGGCTCTGTCTGCGCCCTTCGGCTTGCCAGTCACCTGCCAAAAGCCAGAACCTCCGCCTCCTTGCATCTCCCTCTGGTTTTCAGGGCTCTGCCATCGGCAATCGCCACTGAAAGACCAGAACCTCCGCCTCCCTCCCTCTCCCTCTGGTTTTCAGGGCTCTGCCATCGCCTACACGGCTCGGCAATCGCCACTGAAAAACCAGAACCTCCGCCTCCCTCCCTCTGCCACTGGCAGCGGTCGGCTTCGGTTCCACTGGCAGCGGTCGGCTCCGGTTCCACTGGCGGCGCTCCATTCCGGTTCCCATACCGCAAATGCATGCGCATTTGCTTTGGGGGAGGGATGGCCCTATGCCGTCTGCGTTGCGGTGCAACCTGCGCCGCGTCCGCACGTGTTTTTTGGGCCGCACAGCATAAAAAAACGCCCCCGGGCGCAATGACCGCGCACCCGGGGGCGATATAGTGCACGCGGCGGGCGTACACGCTTGTACAGGTCAAGGCCGCGAAGCGAGCATCAGCGCGAAGAAAAGAGATCGAGGGACTCTTGATGCAGGGATGATACAAAAAATGGAGATACCAGTGTTCTGCTGTTCTGCATCATTTGGATGCCCACCTTGCGGCCTCATCTTATTTTAACCTGATTCGGGTTAAAATGCAACGTCCGCGGGCAAACTCATTGAAAATATTTTTGAGGTGAAGCCCGTGTCTGCAAGGCGAAGGATCCGCGATTTGCGCATGGACCACGGATGGTCCCAGAAGCAGGTGGCGCAAAAACTGCATATGTCGCAAACCGGATACGCCAAATATGAAACCGGGGAAAACGAAATCCCGCTGCCCATATTGGAACAGTTGGCCGACCTCTACCACACCAGTGTGGACTACCTGTTGGGGCGCACCAAGGTAGATCGCCCGTACCCGTCTGATCGATAAAGGCGTTTTTTTCGCTTTTCTCAATTTAACCTGATACAGGTTAAAACCGCCCGTTTCCCCGCTCTGTCCCCCACAATGCGCTTGAGGTGATGGCACATGGCATACGAGCGCATTCGGGATCTGCGTCAGGACAGAGAGTGGAACCAAACGCAAGTTGCGCAGCAGTTGCAGATGTCACAGACGGGTTATTCCAAATACGAGACGGGCGAGAACGATTTGCCAACCGATGTGCTCATCCGGTTGGCGCTGCTATACGAGACCAGCGTCGATTATCTGCTGGGGTTGACGGATGAGCGCAAACCCTATCCCCGCAGCACCATCCAATGAGCGCACGCAAAGCGGCTGTGATCAGCCGCTTTTTTCTTTGCCCAAAAACACGTGCGGACGCGGCGCAGGTTGCACCGCAACGCAGACGGCATAGGGCCATCCCTCCCCCAAAGCAAATGCGGATGCATTTGCGCTACGGGATTCCAAAGGGTCGATGACCCTTTGGCGGGGTCGTAGGGGCAGCGCCCCTGCAAAAACCCCCACAGTGCAAAAGCCATCCAAAGGGCAAAAACGAGGACGAAGAAAAGGGAACACACGTTCTACAATGGCGGCAAGAACACAGACGACACAGGAGGGTGCCATGCAAGACAAGCAGCAGCAGGCGCGCGATTGGCGCGACGCGCGCGGCACGGGGCGGGGCGCGGCGCAGCGCCGGTTGCGCGAGTGGCAGGAAAAGCTGACGCGCGCGATGCAGCACTGCGCGGCGGAGCTGAGCGAAATGGACCTGCGCGAGGCGCTATACGCCGGCACGCGGGAAATCCGCACCGCGCAGGGGGCGACGGCGCACAAGCGCGCCAGCCACACGCGCAACATCATCTTTGAACTGGTCGAGAGCCAGGTGGACAGCACCGTGCCCATCCCCAAGGTAGAGGCGACGTGCCCGCACTGCGAGGCGCTGGCGCGCAGCGCGGAGCAGAGCCTGCGGGCGGACGTGGAGCGCCTGCCGTTTGTGCGCATGAACGACGAGCAGGAGCGCACGGTGCCGATTCAGGGCGCCTCGTACTTTCTGGTGGAGTGGGACAACCGCGTCCAAACGCACGAGACGGTGGGGGATTTGCGCATCACGCTGCTGCACCCGCGGCAGGTGATCGTGCAGCCGGGGTGCACGCGCATCGAGGAGGCGGACTACCTGTTCGTGCTGCGCACCACCACGCGGCAGGCGGTGCGGGCGCGCTTTGGCGTGGAGGTGCGCGAGGACGGCGGCTACAGCTGGCACGTGCACGCCGACGACGAGGACCGCGTGACGCAGGTGCTGGCGTACTACAGGCACGAGGACGGCATCGGGCTGTTCAGCTTTGTGGGCGACACGGTGCTGATCGACCTGGCCGATTACCAGGCGCGCCGCGTACAGGTGTGCGACCGCTGCGGCGCCACCCGCGCCCCCGGCGCCCAGGCGTGCGCGTGCGGCAGCCGTTCGTTTACGCAAAAGCAGGTGCGCGAAGAGG
>DXZF01000145.1 GCA_019415425.1 Bacillota bacterium
TTGGCCAGCGCCACCACCGGGCCAAAGGACGACATCATGGCGATGGTGGACAGCACGACGCCCGCAAAGCCGATGGCGCCCGCTGCGTACAGCCCCGCCGATACGGCCAGCATGCACAGGTCAAACGCCAGGATGCACGTCTGCGTGATGGCGCTGTTGCGCCCGGTCATCCGGCTCAGCTTTTCCTGCTGCTGCGAGAGCGCCTGCGTGCGGCGGCCCAGCTCCGCAAGGCGTTCCTGCCCCGTGCCGTACTGGATGCTCTCCTGCAGGCCGCGCAGGCTGTCGAGCACAAAGCTGCTCAGTTCGCCCGACTGCGTGCGCAGGGCCATGCCGGCCGTCCCGCTTCTGCGCGAAATGTACACCGGAATTGCGACCCCCACCGTCACATAGGCCAACGCCGCCAGGGCGCCCAGCAGCCAGTGGAACTGGCCAATCCACCCGCACATGAGCAACGACATGAGCAGCGCGATGGCCGCGGGCGAGATGGTGTGCGCGTAAAAGACCTCCAACAGCTCGATATCCGAAGTGATCAGCGCGATCAAATCGCCACGGTCGCGCCCTTCCAGCTTGGCCGGGCACAGCCGGCACAGCGCTGCAAACACCCGGTCGCGGATCAGCGCCAACAGTTTGAAGGCGATGAAGTGATTGCACGCCTGCTCGCCATAGCGCAACAGGCCGCGCAGCACGGCAAACGCCGCCACACAGAGAAAGATCGCGCGCAGCGAGAGCGGGCTACTGAGCCCGATGGCCTGCAGCATGCCGTAACCGCCCAACACGGTGATGAACGTAGCGCACAAAAAGCCCAGCACGCCCATGACGATGGCCATTGCCATCCATCCGCACAGCGGCCTGACCAGGCCGATCAGTTTCGCCATCACCTGCAGATTGCTTCGCCTGTTCATATCCGTTCCCCCCTGCCGACGTGTTCGAGCGCCTGCTGCGTCTCCCAGAGCTGTGCATAGGCCCCGCCCTGCGCCAGCAGCTGCGCGTGCGTGCCGTGCTCGGCCACACGCCCTTGCCGGAGCACGTAGATGCAGTCGGCCTGCACCACGTTGGCCAGGCGGTGCGAGATCATCAGCACCGTCTTCTTTCGCCGTGCCAGCGCATAGATCTGCCGTACGATCTCGTTTTCGCTCTCCACGTCGATGTTGCTGGTCGCCTCGTCAAAGATGTACACCGGGCTGTCGTGCAGCAGCGCGCGGGCCAGGGCCAGACGCTGCCGTTGGCCGCCCGACAGGTTCTCCGCGCGCTCTGTCAATGGCGTATCCAGCCCCTGCTCGCCCCGCAGGAATTGCGCCAGCTTCACCTGTTCCAGCACGTCCCACAGCCGCTCATCCGGTGCGGCGGAATCGCCCATGCGCAGGTTCTCGCGCACTGTGCCCTTGAACAGATAGCTGTTGTGGCCGATGTACGTGATCGCCCGCATGAGCTGCGCTTCCCCCACGTCGCACAGCGGGCAATCGCCGAGCAGCACCTCTCCCGCATAGCCGCGGTTGCGGCCCATGAGCACGGCGGCCAGCGTGGATTTGCCGCTGCCGGATTCGCCGACCACGGCCGTCAGGCTGCCTGCCGGGCACGCGAGATCGATGCCGCACAGAATCTCCCGTTCCGGCACATAGGCAAAGCGGAGCCCACGGCACAGCAGAGAGACGTCCGCCCCCTGCACATGCTGCGTGCCGCGCACCGGCTCGGGCAGGTTCAACAGGTCAAAGATCTTTTCGCTGGCGGCCATGCCGTTCATGGCCACGTGAAAATAGCTGCCCAGTTGGCGCATCGGGATGAAGAAATCGGCCGAGAGCAGCAGGATGGCAAAACAGCCCGAAAAGGAAATCCGCCCGGCCTGCAGCTCGCTCACTGCCAAGATCGCGCCCAGCGCCGCACCGCCAAAGGCGACCAAATCCATGATGGTGATGGAGTTGAGCTGCATGGTGAGCACCTTCATGGTGATCTTGCGGAACTTCTCCGCCTCCCGGTTCATGACCTGCCGCTTGTATCCATCCGCGCGGTAGATTTTGAGCGTGGTCAGCCCCTGCAGGTTTTCCAAAAATGTATCGCCCAGGGTGGTGTACTGCCCCCAGTAACGGGCCAAGAGCTTTTTGGCCCAGGTCTGCACCGCGGCGATCGCAATGGGGATCATGGGCACACAGACCAGCAGCACCAGCGCCGCCTTCAGGCTGATGGGCGCCAGCACGGCAAACAACGTCAGCGGCGCCAGCATGCTGTAGAAAAACTGCGGCAGGTACGCGCCGAAATACGTCTCCAGCTGGTCCACCCCCTCCACCGACATCTGCACGACCTCGGACGTGGCCACAGATTGCGGATACGAGGGGCCCAGCCGCAGCAGCTTGGCGTAAATCTGCTCCCTGAGCGTCTGTTTGACCGAACGCGCGGCCAAATAGCGCGTGCGCTCCGTGCGCTTGGCACACAGGTAGCGCACCGGCAGCGCGCACAGCGCGATGCCCGCAGTGAACAGCACCGCGCGCGGCGACGGGCGCCCCTGCAGCAGCGCCTGCAAGAGCGAGCCGATCGACAGGATCAGCGCGATGTTTCCCACAAGGCTGCACCACTGCGAAAGCACGTTGGCCGCAATGTAGCGCTTGCTCTCGGGCACGGCTGCAATGAGCCGCCTGTTGATCATCATCTGCAATCCCCCCATTAGGAATGACTAACTCTTTGCCCATATAAAGGCGGAACCACGCTCCGCCGCATAGTTAGTCTTTGCTAACATCTGGAATCTATCATACGCAATCCGCTTTGGTTTGTCAACGGATTTTGTCTCTGCGCTTTCAGCGGCGCAATTTTGCGCGGCACCGGGGGATCACACGTTGTAAAAAAGGGGATGGCCGCCTAGCGGCCATCCCCCCTGTGATCAGTCGGCTGATGTGGCCAATGCCCTGCCCAGGGCCTGGCAGTCCAGTTGCGCCTGCTCGTCCGGCGCTTCATTGCAGATGACGTACGGATGCACCAGCTGCGCGCCGTCCTGGATGCACGCCTCTTCCCAATTGCGCATCCATTCGCCATCGCCCCAGCCATAGGAGCCAAACAGCGCGATTCTCTTGCCCTGCAGCTTGCTCTTGCATGCATCGAACATGGGGGCAAATTCCGTCTCTTCCAACTCCTCTACCCCCATGGAGGGGCAACCAAAGGCAACGGCGTCAAACGCATCCATCTGCTCGGCATCAAATTCCGATGCACGCAGCACAGACGCCTGTGCGCCTGCGGCCTGGGCGCCCTGCAAAACCAAATCGGCCATTTGTTCGGTATTGCCCGTTCCACTCCAGTAGACAATTGCAACTTTGCTCATATCAAACCCTCTTTTCCTGATGATTTTCAATAGACATCCGGCAGGGCCTTGCCTGCCGCGAATCGGTTGATTCCATTTGCCAATGGGTTGTATTCCAGCCTGCATCTCCCCCCTTTTCCCCTGGCATAGCGGATAGTTAGTTTAAACTAACTATTGCGGTTTCCATATGGTTAGTTAATACTAACCAACCAGAAAATACCATGGAACGCCCGCGATGTCAAGGCGCGAATGCGTGTCCATGAGGCCTTTTTCCTTGGCCCGCATCCGTCCGATTGCCCCGCTTGGCGTGCCTTCCAACGCCCTGCGTGCCTACCGCTT
>DXZF01000146.1 GCA_019415425.1 Bacillota bacterium
TTCCATCTCCTGCCGGCGGGCGTTTTCGGCATCCAGTTCCTGTGCCAGTTCCATGGCACGCTGCGCATCCTGCGCCATCAGCAGTTCCACCGAACGCCCGGCATCGCCCATGCGGCCGGCCGCGTTGATGCGCGGCCCCAGGCCAAAGGCAATCTGCCCCGCCGTAAGCGATCGATCCCCCACGCCTGAGACGTCCATCAACGCCCGGATGCCGGGCCGGGCCTTGTGTGCGATGGCGGCCAGGCCCCGCTTGACAATGGTGCGATTCTCGTCCAGCAGCGGAACGATATCGGCCACCGTGGCAAGGGCCACAAGATCGATGCTCTGCATGGCCTCTTCCTGGCCGAACAGCGCGCACACCAGCTTCCACGCCATGCCCGCGCCGCACAGCGCGTGAAACGGGTAGCGCTGGGAAACCGTGGCGTTGAGCACAATGCAGGGCGGCAACTCCTCCAGCTTTTGATGGTGGTCGGTCACGATCACGTCCAGGCCCAGTTCCACCGCATAGGCGACCTCTTCAAGGTTGGTTACGCCGCAGTCCACCGTGATCAACAGGCCGCTTTCCTCGGCAATCCGCTCCACCGCCGCCCGATTGAGCCCGTACCCTTCGCTCTGGCGGTTGGGGATGTAACGCGATACCTCTGCGCCCGCCCTTTGCAAGTGGGTGAGCAGAATGGTCGTGGCGCACACGCCGTCGCAATCGTAATCGCCGTACACGGTGATGGGGATCTGCTCTTCGATATACTGGCGCACCAACTCCACGGCCTCCTGCATCCCCTCAAGGGCGTACGGATCGTAAAACGTATCGCCCTGCATGAACGCCCGCGCCTTTTCCGGGGTATCGATTCCGCGGCGCAACAGCACCTGTGCGGACAGCACGCCCACGCCCGCCGCTTTGGCGATGGCTGCAACGGATGCATTTCCCCCTTCAAGCGATTTGACCTCGAATTCCAGCATATCGTTTCCCCCTTCTCTTTATGGCGTCGATGCCTGTGGATGCGAGAAAAGCCTTTCCCTCTGGAAAGGCTTTTGCACAATCGCGCTGTCAGGCTTTTTTAGCCGTTTTCTTTTTGGAATCCGTGGCAGAAGCCCCCGTCCGCTCTTTTCTGGCGTCCATCATGCACCAGATGGGACTGGCCAGGAACAAGCTGGAGTAAGTGCCTGCAAGCAGGCCCACGATGATGGGCAGTGCAAAATCCCGCACCGCATCCGAACCCAGGATGTACAGCGTCGTGATGGTCAGCAGCGTCGTCAGCGCAGTGAACAGGCTGCGCCTGAGCGTCTGCGAAGTAGAAGTATCCACGATCTCTTCCATCGATCGATCCGCCATGAGCTTCTGGTTGTCACGGATGCGGTCAAATACCACGATGGTGTTGTTGATGCTGTAGCCGACGATGGTCAGCACTGCCGCGATGAACGAACTGTTGATCTCCATGCGGATGATGCACACCACCGCCAGCATGATGCACACGTCGTGTAAAAGGCAGATGACGGCGGCAAGCGCCGAATGGAACCGAAAGCGGAACGAGATGTAGATCAGAATCAACGCGCCCGCGATCAGCAGCGAGAGCACGGCGTTTTTGATCAGATCGGCGCTGGCGATTGCACCCACGCGCTCCACATCTTCAATCGAGGCATTGGCATAGTGCTCCTGCACCTTTTGCAGCACGGTTTCGCGCTGCACGCGATCTTCCTCTTCGCTTGCGCGCGGACGCAGGCGAAGCTGGGCGTACGTCTGCTCCTCGCTATCGCCCGCCGAAGTCTTGAGCACGGTAAAGCCGGATTCGCCGGCATCGCGCAACGCCTGCTCCACGACCTGGGCCTCAAACGGCTGCGCCATGTTCATGGTGATGATCGAACCGCCCGTGAAGTCGATGCCCAGATTGAGGCCACCCTGCCAGATGCCCGCCACAATCCCCGCGATGAGGATGACGATGGAGAGCAGCATGAATTTTTTGGCATTCTTTACGTATTTCATGTCCGTCCTCCCCTCACACCTTGGCAATCCACTTGGGATTCTTGATGTCGAGCATCACCAGGCGCCGCATGAAAAAGCGCGTGACGAACACCGCCGAAACCATGGAGGCGCCAATGCCAATGGCCAGCGTGTACGCAAAGCCCTTGATCGAGCCGGTGCCAAACGCCATGAGCACAAACGCCGCAATCAGCGTGGTGATGTTGCTGTCCAAAATCGCCGAAAACGCCTTCTTGAAGCTGTTTTCCACGGCGGTATGGAAGGATTTGCCACTCTGCAGCTCTTCCTTCATGCGCTCAAAGATGATGACGTTGGCATCCACGGCCATGCCGATGGACAGGATCACGCCGGCAATCCCGGGCAGCGTCAGCTGCACGCCCGGCATGGTCAGAATGCAGAAGAACACCAGCAGGATATAGAACAGCAGCGCGATGTCTGCCATCAGCCCTGGCAGGCGATAGACCACCACCATGAACAGCATCAC
>DXZF01000147.1 GCA_019415425.1 Bacillota bacterium
GCAATCGCGTCCCCATCAAAATGTCAAGCATGCTTTACGTTACAGAGGATAGCAGGGGAAGTATTGAATGTCAAGTAAACTTTCCATTACAATGAAGACGGCCCACCCCGGTAGCGCCGCGCGATACTGCGAGAGCATCGATCGTATACGGCAGGCGGGCGCCATCCGCCAAACCAGGGTACATGGCAAACGCCTGGTGCACGCGCTTGCCCCAAGTCCCGATCGCTTTTGCTCCAATCTCCTGCTCGCGTACACGAAGGGAAACCGCACGCATGCGGGGCAGCTGGCGCGCGTACGTATAGCAGAGGTACGCGCCAGCGTGGATTGGCACTTTGGAAAGGGGGGAACGCACTGTGGCACGCAAGCGGGAGAGCGCATGTTTTTTACATTTGCAGAACATGGCGCAGTGCGCCTGCAGTGCAGGGCAGACAATCCAACGTGCGCTTTTGGGCGCCCAACCCTTCCACACTGCCAATGAGCGCCTGCGTGAACAACAGGCATTGGCGCAGCGGGAATGGCAGACCCTTTTACACGCGCTGCTGCACGCGTTCATCACCCCGATGGAGCGGGAAGATCTTTGCCAGATCGGCCAAACGTTGATGGCGCTGTTGCGCAGCCTGTGCACCTGGGGTACCGCGCTGGAACTGCTGGATGGCAGGGCGTTGCGGGCGCTGCTCACACGCGAGGCGACACAGGTGCAGGCCGTACTGGCTGCCGTGGAGCAGGTGATGCAGGCGTTGCCCAGCTTTTCACGGCCCCAAAGCCCGCTGTCCACGCGGCTATGGGCCCTGCAAAAGCAGCTGCAACGCACACGGCTACAGGCGCCCGCAGCGCTGCGGCAATGGGCTGCGCGGCCGATGGATGCCAAAAAACTGCATCTGTACGCCCTGGATCAGACTGTGCAACGGGTATACGAATGCGCCTGGCAGGTGTACATGTGCGTACAGCGTGCCGCGATTCGCAATGTGTGAGGCGCGATACAGAAAAATTATTCGATGCAGAATATGTCGAAATCGTGCTAAAATGGAAAAAATTGGGATATAACTCTCAGGAATCAAGGGGTATTCTATCACATATCATTCGGTATGGTTTGTCATCACATGTTTTTGAACATATAGTTACC
>DXZF01000148.1 GCA_019415425.1 Bacillota bacterium
CGAGGTCGTGGGCTACGGCAACACGTGCGACGCGTACCACCCCACTGCGCCCGACCCGAGCGCCAAGGGTCCTGCCCGCGCCATCGCGCAGGCGTACGCGCCCATTGCGCACGCTGAAGGGCCGCTGTACGTCAACGCGCACGGCACCAGCACGCCGCTCAACGACAAGACCGAGACGCTATCGCTCAAGCTGGCGCTGGGCGAATCTGTGGCGCAGCAGGCGCTCATCAGCTCCACCAAGTCCATGACCGGGCACATGCTGGGCGCGGCGGGCGCGGTGGAGGCCATCGCTTGCGCCAAGGCGCTCTCCACCGGCACCGTGCCGCCCACCATGGGCTATGCAGAGCCCGACCCGGATTGCGATCTGCACTACGTGCCGGGCGCGGCCGTGCAGGCACAGCCCACGCGGGCGCTCTCGGTTTCGCTGGGCTTTGGCGGGCACAACGCGTGCCTGGCGTTTGCAAAGGAGGATGCGCAATGAAGATCAGCGATATCGAGGCCCTCGCCCGCATCCTGCGCGAGCAGGACCTCTCGGTGCTGGACGTGCAAGAGGGCGAGGCGCACGTGCACATGGAGCGCAGCGTGCCGCCGCCTACAGCGCCGCTGCCCGCCGCCACCGCGCCCAACGCCGCGCCTTGGCACCCGCTGCCGTCTGCAGCGCCGGCGCCGCAGCAGGACGAGGCGGGCGCGGTGGACTTCAACCGCCTGATCGAGGTCAAATCGCCCATGGTGGGCGTGTTCTACGACCGGCCTTCGGAAAACGCGATGCCGTTTGTGAGCATCGGCAGCAAGGTCAAAAAGGGCGACGTGCTGTGCATCATCGAGGCGATGAAGCTGATGAACGAGATCACCGCCGAGTGCGACGGCGAGGTGGTGGACATCTGCCTGGAAAACGGGCAGGTCGTGGAGTTTGGGCAGACGCTGTTCAAGCTGTTTTAGCCACAGGGGGATACAGGGATGGACCGTGAAGCATTGAAACAATACCTGCCGCACCGCGAGCCGATGCTGCTGGTGGACGAGGCACATCTGGACGAACAGGGCGTGGCGCACGGCCGCTACACCGTGCGCGGCGACGAGTTTTTCCTTAAGGGGCATTTCCCGGGCAACCCGGTGGTACCCGGCGTAATCCAGTGCGAGATCGTCGCGCAGACGGCGTGCGCGCTGTTCCTCGAGGATCTCGTCGGCACCACGCCGCTGTACACCGGCATCGACAAGGTGCGCTTTCGCAACCCGGTGCGCCCGGGCGACACGATGGAGATCACCGTCTCCATCGCGCGCGTGAAAAAGCCGTTTTACTTTACCAAGGGCCGGGCCGAAGTGAACGGGCAGCTGTGCGTGAGCGGCGAGTTCGCCTTTGCCCTGATCCCACGATGAACCGCAGGCTGCCAAAGGAGGCGCGCACATGTTTGAAAAGATATTGATCGCCAACCGCGGCGAGATCGCGGTGCGCATCATCCGCGCGTGCAAGGAGATGGGCATCGCCACCGTGGCGGTCTTTTCGCAGGCCGACGCGCAGGCGCTGCACGTCAGCCTAGCCGACGAGAGCTACTGCATCGGCCCCGCCGCCGTGCGCGACAGCTATCTGAATATCCCCGCCATCCTCACCGCGGCGCGCATCTCGGGCGCGCAGGCCATCCACCCCGGCTACGGCCTGCTCTCGGAAAACGCGCGCTTTGCCGAGCTGTGCGAGCAGCACGGCATTGCGTTCATCGGCGCGCCCAGCGAGGTGATCGCTGCCATGGGCGACAAGGACGAGGCCCGGCGCATCATGCAGCGCGCCGGCGTGCCGGTGGTGCCGGGCAGCGACCTCATCCACGGCGTGGACGGGCTGCACGAGCAGGCCGCGCGTATCGGCTACCCGCTACTCATCAAGGCGCGCGCGGGCGGCGGCGGGCGCGGCATCCGCGTGGTGCACGACGCCGCGCAGCTGGAGGAGGCGTTTTTGTCGGCCTCGCTGGAGGCCAAGAGCGCCTTTGGCGACGGCGCGTGCTACCTGGAAAAGTACCTGACCGACGTCAAGCACATCGAGATGCAGCTGCTGTGCGACGCGCACGGCCACGTGGTGTGCCTGTTTGAGCGCGAGTGCTCCATGCAGCGCCGCCACCAGAAGCTTTTGGAAGAGAGCCCCTCCCC
>DXZF01000149.1 GCA_019415425.1 Bacillota bacterium
ATACACCTTGGTATCCGACGGCAGGTTTTTCTCATACGAGACCGTCACCTGCTGCTCCGTTTGCTGGGCCGAAGGCGTGGCCTGCGCATCCGAGGCCAGCGCCATTGCACCCGGCAACAGGCACGACAACGCCAGCGCAAACGCCAGCACTGTGCGCACGCGCACCCTGATGGATCGATCTGTTTTCATGCTGTGCCCTCTCTCCTTCTCAGTTGACACAATGCATACCCTTCCATTGTTCCACGCGCCCTGCTGCGGGGTTTTCTCGCAGCGCCGCATGGAAATCATTTGTATTATAATCAAATCCGCCGTATTTGTACACAAATTGTCCCTATCAATTGTGGAGCAAAACAGGCTTTATCCTGTCATTTACTTTCAATATGCTTGAAAATGTGTATATCTCTCTCCGGCCATCCGCGGCAAACGCGGTATTTGATTGGGGTTTTCCCACCGTTGCAGGCCCCGATCTTCCTCCGCATACACCGGATTGCGGGCCGCCTGGCGCTTTCTGCGCCCGTTGCCATCGGCTTTGCACACACGGTTTGCCCGTGCCGCTGCCCGGTACGCGGTTTGAAAGCCCATTTGCCGGGCCCTCACCCCAGCTCGCCCATGCAGCCTTTGGCAAACGACCACGCCCCGCTGCCCGTCTGCCGCATGGAGCTGCCATGCAAAAAGGGGAGACCGAAACATTCGGTTCCCCCTTTTGTGCATATCGCGTATTTTAGTCGTCGATCTCCTTTTCGTGCGAAATGATGCTGCCACTGGTCGCATTGATCTCGTAGTTGTACTCCATCTGCCCCACGTGGAACTCCACTTCGTACTCCAAACGCCCGTCATCGCGATCCAGTTGTACCTTCAGGCGCGATACCTGGCTTTCCGATACGCCCGCGTGCTGGAATGCAATGGACTTGGCCTTGCTCTGCTCGATCACATTTTCGCTGGTAGACACCTGGGTCTGCTGCGCCTGTTGTTGCGTTGTGGACTGCGAGCGCGTATGGGAATCGCGTTCATAGGAGAGGACGTCCCCGCTCTGCGCGTCGATTTCGTAGTCGTACTCAACCTGGCCCTGGT
>DXZF01000015.1 GCA_019415425.1 Bacillota bacterium
CCAGCATCATGGGCATTACCGGCCTGGGCATTGTGGAGATGACGCGCAAAAAGCTCAAGCAGTCGCTGGACAGCGTCTTTTACGAAGCCTGCCCGTACTGCGGGGGCGAGGGCGTGCTCAAGAGCAAATCCAGCATGGCCATGCAGGCGCGCAAGGAGTGCCTCAAGCTCTTCTATGAGACCGATTGCAAGGCGGTGGTGATCAAGGGGCATCCCGCCATCATTGCCGAGATCGTTTCGATGACCAAACCGGAAGCGCGGCTGATTCCGCTGGTGCAGAATAAGATGGTGTACGTGCTGCCGTGCGACAATATGCACTGGGAGCACCTGGAAGTGGAGCCGATGGAGAGCCTGGAGGCCGCGCACGCTACAGGCGCAACCAAACTGCCGTGATTTTTGAGCGCGTTCCGGCATATTGACATTTTTGCAGGCGTATGGTATCCTTTTTCGGAGTTACCGCTCGGGTCGGGCCCAAATGCGTGATCGCTGCCCGCATCCGGCGAGTCCCGCAATCCAGATCGGGGAGGTGCAACAATGTACGCAATCGTAGAGACTGGCGGCAAGCAGTACAAGGTGGAGCAGGGCGATGTCCTCTTCGTTGAAAAGCTGAACGTCGCCGAAGGTGAAACCGTGGACCTGAGCGTCCGCATGCTGGTGGATGGGGAAACCCGTACCATTGGGTCGCCCGTGGTGGAAGGTGCCAAGGTGACGGCCAAGGTGCTTGCCCATGGCAAGGACAAAAAGGTCGTGGTCTTCAAGTACAAGGCCAAGAAGAACATCCGCAAGAAGACGGGTCACCGTCAGCCGCACACCAAGTTGGAGATCGTCTCCATCGGCTAAACCACAGGGCAACATCTGAGAAAATGGAAACGAGGTGGATTCAATGGCACATAAGAAAGGCGTAGGCAGCTCGCGCAACGGGCGCGACAGCGAGTCCAAACGACTGGGCGTCAAGCGCGGCGATGGTCAGTTTGTGCTGGCGGGCAACATCCTGGTGCGTCAGCGCGGCACGAAGATTCATCCCGGCAACAACGTGGGCATCGGTGGCGACGACACGCTGTTTGCACTTATCGACGGCAACGTCAAATTCGAGCGCAAGGGCCGCGACAAAAAGCAGGTTTCGGTTTACGCGGAACAGGCACAATAAACTTTGCACGCAAAAACGCTGTGGAATATTCCACAGCGTTTTTGCGT
>DXZF01000150.1 GCA_019415425.1 Bacillota bacterium
GTGCTGTGCAAAAAGGGCGAGCCACACCTGCACGTGCCGGGGGCGTATACGCTGGAATTGCCCACCACGCCTGCGGCGCTGTTGTCCACCCTGCAGGTCTTGCAGCAATCCGGCCGGCAGTTGCGCATCGCCCGCACGCAGTTGCAGCAGCAACAGGAGGCACAGCTCATCGCGCACGCCAAGCACGCGCTGATGGCGCACCTGCACGTGGACGAAGCGCAGGCGCACGCCATCCTGCAAAAGCGCGCCATGGACGCCCGGCTGCGCCTGGCACAGGCCGCGCTGCTGGTGCTCTCGGCCTATGGCGAAGCGCCACCCCACGGAACATCATAGGAGGAATGAACATCATGAACCGAGACTGGCAGCGGGAACTGGACGCGCGCGTGGCGTTTATTCGCGAGCAGTTGCGCCAGAGCGGCGCAACGGGCGTCGTATTGGGCAACAGCGGCGGGAAAGACAGCGCGCTGGTGGCCATCCTGTGCAAGCGCGCGACCGACAACGTCAAGACCATCATCCTGCCGTGCGGCAGTTCGCGCAATTTCGGCATCGACAGAGACCATGCGCTGCTCGTCGCCCGTCAGTACGGAATCGACACCGTACAGGTCGACCTGACGCAGATCAAAGAGCTGTTTACGCAGGCGATCGCGCCGGTGTGTACGCTCACGCAGCAGGCCAGCATGAACATCAATCCCCGGCTGCGCATGATCACGGTGTACGCCGTGGCGCAGTCGCTGGGGTATCTCGTGGCGGGCACCGGCAACCGTTCGGAGTACGCCATGGGTTACTTCACCAAATGGGGCGATGGCGCGTACGACTTCAACCCCATCAGCGATTTGACGGCCACGGAAATCTTCGATTTCCTCCGCTTTCTGGGCGCGCCCAACGAGGTGATCGACAAGGCCCCTTCGGCAGGCCTGTTTGAGGGGCAGACCGATGAGCAGGAGATGGGCGTCACCTATGCCGCCATCGACACGTACCTGACGCAGGGCACCGGCAAGCCCGAGGACATTGCGATCATCGAGCGGGCGCATGCCCGCACAGCGCACAAGCGGCGCATGCCCGCGCGCTATGGCGAATAAATTCTGTTACATCTGTTAGAGAGCTGGCCGTATATGCCGGCTCTCTTCTCATATAAGAGGCCGGGTACAGACCTTCTCAAATGCCCTGGGTGCGCATATACGTCAAACAGGGCTTGAGAAATGAGGGGATTGCAGGTTGCAGGGATTGGTTGCCATCAACGATACGCTCAACCGCCTGGTATGGGGGCCGGGCATGCTGGTGCTGCTGCTGGGCGTGGGCATCTACTTTACCGTGCGCACGCGGGGGTTCCAGCTCACGCACTTTTTCGCCATGCTGCAAAAGACGCTGGGCGCGCTGTTCACCCGCAAAGCGAAGGCAAACCCCGGCGCCCTTTCCCCCGTGCAGGCCATGACCACAGCGCTGGCCGCCACCATGGGCACCGGCAATCTGGTAGGCGTGGCCACGGCGCTGGCGGCCGGCGGCCCGGGCGCCATCTTCTGGATGTGGATATCGGCATTTTTCGGCATGATGACCAAATACGCCGAGGTCGTCCTGGCCGTACACTTTCGCGAGAAGAACGCCAAGGGCGAATGGGTCGGCGGCCCCATGTACTACATCCAAAAGGGGTTGGGGGCACACTGGCGCCCCCTGTCGATCCTGTTTGCGCTGTTCGCCGCATGTGCGGCGTTTGGCATGGGCAATCTGGCGCAGGTCAATTCCATCGCCGGTGCCATCGAGAGCACGTGCCTGTCGTTTGGGTTATCGCTGGACGCTGGCGGCGCGATGGCGTTGCGGCGCGCCGTCGGCATCGGCATTGCGCTGTGCGTCGGGCTGGTGCTCTTTGGTGGCCAGCGGCGCATCGGGCGCATGACCGAGTGCCTGATTCCATTTTTGAGCCTGTTCTACATCGTGGGCAGCGTCATCGTCATCCTCTTCCATGCCGATCAACTGGGGCCGGCATTGGCCAGCATCTTCGCCGGGGCGTTTCGCCCGGCAAGCGCAGCCGGCGGCATTTGGGGGTACTCGATGCTACAGGCCGCGCGCATCGGCGTGGCGCGCGGCGTATTTACCAACGAGGCGGGCCTGGGTTCCGCACCGCTGGCGCACGCCAGTGCCGATGTGGCGCATCCGTGTGAGCAAGGGTACTTCGGCATGTTTGAGGTCTTTGCCGATACGCTGGTGGTCTGCACGCTCACGGCGCTGGTCATCCTGTGCAGCGGCGTGTTCCCCGGCATCGATCCTGCTACCGGGCAGTGCGCGCTCTCCGGCGCGCCGTTGACCATCGCGGCATTTGCCACGGTGTTTGGCAGGTGGGGCAGCGTATTCATCGCGGTGTCGGTCTTGCTGTTTGCCTTCTCCACCCTGCTGAGCTGGTCGCTATACGGCCAGCGCTGCTTTGAATACCTGTTCGGGTTGCGTGGCACGGGGCTGTACCGGCTGTTGTTCCTCGTGGTCATCGTACTGGGCGCCACGATGGACCTGCGCCTGGCGTGGGAATTGTCGGATACGCTCAACGGCCTCATGGCGCTGCCCAACCTCGTCGCGCTGTGGGCGCTCTCCCCCATCGTGCTGCGCCTGACACGCCAGTTCGACGCGCAGCGCCGCAGGCACAAGCGCCGCTAAGAGCGCTTGTGCCATTGGAAAATCTTACGTTTTCCTGAAAAATTTCCGCTGCCTCTGTGCTTGGCTGGGTGGATGTGATACAATCGGGCAAAAGATGGGTGCGCCGCACATGCAGGGCCTTGTGCCGCCGTGCCCCATCCGGTCTTGGCGCGATGGCGCCAGAGAGGAGCAACGCCCTTGAAGCGATCCTTCATTCCCGGCCTGTTGATTGTCCTGTTGGGCGGCGGACTGCTGCTCAACAACCTCGGCCTGCTGCACCTTGAGGCATATGCACGCTACCTGTGGCCGTGCGTCACCATTGTGCTGGGCCTCTGCATTGCCTTTGCCAACCGCCGCCTGGACTTTTTCAGCCTCGCTCTGATGGTGGGCGGCACGTACTGGCTGCTGGTGCGCATGCACGTGCTGCATCGCGTGGGCTTTTCCATCTGGGGTCCCTGCCTGCTGGTGCTGCTGGGGCTGACCATGTTGTTCCCGCGGCGCGATCGCGTTCCCCCGCACGCGGCATCCGACGGCGGGCAAGACCGGCGCCACTCTGAAAGAGAGGCGGATGCGGCCCGCCCCACCGACGCCACTACGCAGCGCGATGGCGTGGTGCGCAGCAGCATCTACTTTGGCAGTGAGAACCGCCGTGTGGACGGGCCGTGCTTTACCGCGCTGTACGCGACCACGGTATTTGGCGCCACCAAGATCGACCTGTGCGGGTTTGACGGCGCAGCAGCGCTCTGCCCGGTCAACATCTCATGCATATTCGGCGGGTTCGATCTGTACATCCCGCGCAGCTGGCGCGTGGAGCGTCGCGGCATGACGTGTGCTCTGGGCGGCCTGTCGCTCAAGGGAACGCCGGATGCGGATGCCAACAGCGTGTTGGTGCTGGACGGCCTGGTTGCATTTGGAGGCATTGACATCCATTATATATAATGGATAGTAATGTCAAAAAGGGAGACCCCTCCCTTTTTTTGTGCGCGCAATTCTTGCAAACCAACTGGTAATTTCATTGGATTTATGCTTTAATAGGTAAGGTGATGAATGATGAAAAAAGCATGGCTTGCGCTGGAAAACGGCGCAGTGTTCTGCGGCCAATCCTTTGGGGCCGCGGGAGAGGTGTTGGGCGAAGTCGTCTTTAACACCGGCATGACCGGATATCAGGAGGTGCTGACGGATCCATCGTATGCGGGGCAAATCGTCTGCATGACTTATCCGCTCATCGGCAATTACGGCGCCAACCACGAGGACTTCGAGTCTGACCGACCGCAGGTGCGTGGTTTTATCGTTCGTGAATTTGAAACGCAACCGTCTAATTTCCGCAGCGAGGAAACGATCGACGGTTTTTTAATACGCCACGGCGTGATCGCGCTGTGTGGCATCGACACCCGCGCGCTGACCAAAATGCTGCGCGAATCCGGCACCATGCGCGGCATGATCAAAGTGGCTGAGACGTTCGACCTTGCCGAACACATGCCCAAGATCCTCTCGTACACGATCAAGGACCCGGTGCTGGACGTGTGCGTCAAGCAGATCGAGGTGCACCGCCCCAAGCAAACCCGCTACCGCGTGGCGCTGTGCGATTACGGCCTCAAGCGCAACATCATCCGTTCGCTGCAAAAGCGCGGATGCGAAGTGACCGTCTTTCCGGCTACGGCCACGGCGGACGAGCTGTTGGGCTTTAACCCGGACGGCATCATGCTCTCCAACGGCCCCGGCGATCCCAAAGACTGCACGTATGCCATCGAGGCCATTCGCGGCATTCTGGGCAAGCGGCCGCTGTTTGGCATCTGCCTGGGGCATCAATTGACGGCGCTGGCGGCGGGCGCGGATACCGGCAAGCTCAAATACGGCCACCGCGGTGCCAACCACCCCGTCAAGGATTTGCAGCTGGGCGTGACGTACATCACCTCGCAAAACCACGGCTACGCCGTCACGCGCGAATCGCTCAAGGACGGCATGACGCTCAGCCATATCAACCTCAACGACGGCACGGTGGAAGGGATTACATACCAGGACCAGAACGCTTTCACCGTCCAGTTCCATCCCGAAGCCTCGCCCGGGCCGATGGATACGGCGTATCTGTTTGACCGGTTTATCGACATGATGGAACAAGCGAAAGGAGGCCGTTGAGATGCCGTTGGATACCCGCATCAAGAAAGTGATGGTCATCGGTTCGGGGCCCATCGTCATTGGACAGGCCGCGGAATTCGACTACGCGGGCACGCAGGCGTGCCCGCGTAGTCGAATTCCGCGGCCTGTCCAATGACGATGG
>DXZF01000151.1 GCA_019415425.1 Bacillota bacterium
GCCAGGAGCTGGGGCTGCCGTTCCCGCAGATCACCACGTGGATTCGCGCCAACGAAAAGGACTTTGAACTGGTCAAGGCCGCAGGCGTGCAGGAGACGGGCATCCTCGTCTCGTGCTCGGATTACCACATCTTCAAGAAGATGAACAAGACGCGCGCCCAGGCCATGGACATGTACCTGGGCATCGTCAAGAGCGCGCTTGCGCGCGGGATCGTGCCGCGCTGCCATTTTGAGGACGCGACGCGCGCCGACTTCTACGGCTTTGTAGTGCCGTTTGCCACCGAGCTGATGAACCTCTCTAAAGAGAGCGGCATCCCCATCAAGATCCGCGTGTGCGACACCATGGGCTACGGCGTCAGCTATCCGGGCGCTTCGCTGCCCAGAAGCGTGCCGGGCATCATCTACGGCCTGCGCCACTACGCGGGCGTGCCCAGCGAGCAGATGGAGTGGCATGGGCACAACGACTTTTACAAGGTGGTCACCAACGCGGCGACGGCGTGGCTGTACGGCTGCAGCGCGGTCAACTGTGCGGTGCTGGGCATTGGCGAGCGCACCGGCAACTGCCCGCTGGAGGCGATGGCGATCGAGTACGCCTCGCTCATGGGCACGGAAAACGGCATGGATTTGACGGCCGTGACCGAGATGGCGGAGTACTTTGAAGAGGAGATGGGCATCGAAGTGCCGCCGCGCACGCCGTTTGTGGGCCGCTGGTTCAACACCACGCGCGCTGGCATCCATGCCGATGGCCTGCTCAAGGACGAGGAGATTTACAACATCTTCAACACCGAGAAGATTCTCAACCGGCCCGCGCAGGTGGCGGTGGACGCGACCAGCGGCACGGCGGGCATTGCGCACTGGCTCAACGGCTACTTCCGCCTCAAGGGCGAGGATGTGGTGGACAAGCGCACGGACTACGTCGTGCGGGTGCGCGAGCGCGTGGACGCACTGTACGCTGCGGGGCGCAACAGCGTGATGAACGACCGGGAACTGTGCGAACTGCTCAGGGAAGTGGCGCCCGAAGCGTACGAGGCGCTGGAGCAAAAGCGCAGGCAGAAACGATAGCATACGGCGAGCGGAAAGGCGGCCCTGCACCTGCAGGGCCGCCTTTTGCATGCGTGAAA
>DXZF01000152.1 GCA_019415425.1 Bacillota bacterium
CTGCATGAGAACTCAAAACACTTCAGCCGCACGCCGCATGTTTCCATCGGCCTCGCCCAATCCACGCTATCGGCAGTCAGGATCCGCCGCATCCTGCGCCACAATGACAAGTCAGATTGCCTACCCCTCCTTTTGCGTCCCAGAGAAATCGATGCTTTCCCCTTGAGGCTGCTTGGAAGCTCATCCAGAAAATGCTCATGAATGCATGTTCATTTGGCCGAATGGACATTGCGTCGGCGCTTTAGCGCAATCGATCGGCCCCGCAACATTGATTGCAGAATCGCCGCCTTACAAAGCGCTTGTGTGCCTACCATGCGCTTATACCCTTGCCGGACGACCTGCATCTTGAACTGGCAACCCCCATGCAAACGGCATTTCGCGCGCCGCCCAGCAACCGTCATTGCGATCGCCTGATGTAGTTGGCCACGATCTCGATGAATTCAGACGCCGTTGGCGATGCCGCCATGGGATAGCCGGCCATCTCCACGATCTTTTTGGCATTGATCTTCCAAGCCCGGTGCACAAGGGTGCGAATGTTGCGCTCCACTGCATTCCAGTTGCAGCCGCACTGATCCGCTACAGCCATATACACATCTTTGACTACAGATTCCAGCCGGTCTTCATCCTCCAACACCAGCAAAACTGCCATTTCCACATGACGATACCCAAGGTAATTGTGGGTTCCACCCAATACGCGCAATGTTTCGCGAATTCGTGTTGTCATTGCATTCCCCTCCATTTTTTCTATCAAAGAGAATAGTATCGCATATGATGACAATTGTAGTTCCTTTCGAGGTTTTTCGACACATTATTATTATAATATAGTTTGCATTGCGTTTCTATATAAAAGAAGAATATCCACTTGAAATTCACGCCGTCTGCTTTTTCTCTCAAACGGCACAACAACATCGCAAAAAACACGCATCAGGCAGTAACCGCGTGGTGGAATCGCCACCGTGCACATGCAATGCAACCTACCTGTACGAGGCGAATGGCCCAGAACCTTCGCCTGCCGCTGTGCGTTACGCCCGTTTTCCGCCCCTCTTTTACCGTTACATCCACTGGGTACAAAAAAACCGCCCTGTTCGTAACGAACAGGGCGGTCAATCCGTCCGAAGTTGCCTTTAGCAGTGATGCGCAGCATCCACCGCCGCAAAGATGCGCTCGTGTGGCGCATTGGTGTGCAGCGTACAATCCGCCCCCAGAATAAAGCCCTTGCGGCCAAAATCCTTGACGATACGGCGCACTTCGTCGCCAATCTCTTCCAGCGTGCCGTCCACAATCACGCCGCTGCGGTTTTTCAGGCCGCCCCAGATCGTCTTGCCTTTGAACAGCTCGCGTCCCTGCTCAAGCGAAAAATCCGTCTCATACACGCCCCAGTTGAACACGTCTGCATAGTCGACGTAGCTCTCGTAGCGGTTCATGTTGAGGTTTTCCTTGCACATGTGGAAGAAGGTGTAGCAGCTGGACTGGTTCAGCACGCTGAGAATCTGCTTCTCCAGCGGTTCGACCAGCTCGGCAAACTCCTCATCGGTAAAGTAGTGCCTTTCACCGCCCAGGGAGGCATACATGATACCATCCAGCCCCATGGTGACAAATTTCTCCGCCGTACGCGTCAGACTGTCCGCCATGCGCTTGAACGCATCGGTGATGGGCTGCTTGTCCTCGCGGTAGTGCGCACACATCAGTTCACGCGTCTGCTCAAACGTATAGCCATCGCTGGTGGCATGCCGCATGGCCGCCACCACGCCGTGCAGCGTGCCCAGGCTGAAGTAATTGGGGTCCATCTTTTCCAGCAGGCGCTCTACGAGCTCAAACTGGCGCACGAACACCGTCTCATCGATGGGCAGCGAACGCACGTCTTTCCAGTCGGCCGCCGTCTTGACCCCGCTCATGCAGGGGATCCGGTTGTCATTCATAATTTTGCAGATATCCGCCTGCGTCTCGCGGAAATACTTCAGGTGCGCCTCTATCGCCGCGTCGCCATACTCCTGTCCCTTGGGGAAATGATACGAGAATCCACTGGGGATACCATCCACCTCTTGCTGCTTGATCGCAGCGATCACACGCTCTTTCGGGGTCATTGTCCTTCTCCTTTTTTTCGGGATCGTCTCTCGATCCGTCCATGATTCCCTCTGCCCGATATCCACAGGATATGTAGGTATATTATATCTGTACGGCATGGAACATTCAATATTTCCCAGGCAAATCGCCGTGTGCAGCATCTTTCAAAATCTGCACGCTTGCCCGGCCACACCCTACAAACGCCGGCAAACCTGTGCCCTGGCGCACCATCCTCTCCGCACACGCAGGCCATTTGCGCACAAAAAGCGCGCATCCGTCACACCTTGCCTTCGTAGAGCGCCTTCGCACGCCACCGTGCCGGGCAACAGCGTTTGTGGTACGTTGCTCTATTGTTTAGACATCGCTTTTCCGATACCCGGTTTGCCGATCAACGCCGCAGACCGCCTCGCCGCGCAAAAAGCGTGCGAGGTTTTCATAACACACGGCAAAGCGCCGCTCGGCAACAGCATGCGTCCGGCCGCCGGTATTGTGCGGCGTGATCGTCACGCGGCGATATTCCCACAGACGGTGTGACGGCGGCAGCGGCTCAGGGTCCGTCACGTCCAGCGCCACGCCGCTGAATTTGCCGACGTCCAGCATGCGGCACAGCGCGTCGGTATCGATGGCATTGCCACGGCCGACGTTGATCAGCAGCGCATCTTGCTTCATCAGTGCCATACGCCTTTCATCCAAAAGGTGCACGGTCTGTGGCGTGCTGGGCAGCGCCATGGCCACGATATCGGCTTGCGGCAGCAGCTGGTCGGTCTTTTTCATGGGATTCATCTGGTCAAAGATCGCCGGGTCGCCCCGCCCGATGGTGCGCCGCACGCCGATGGTGGTCGCCCCCATCGCCTTGACACGCGCCGCATAGTGGCTGCCAATATCGCCCGCCCCCAGCACCAATACCACCGCGCCGTCCAGGCTGCGCGCCGGCCCTTCATCGCGCCACAGTTGCGCGCGCTGGTTGTCGCGGTACAGGTGCAGATTGCGCAGATGCATCAGAGTCACCGCCAACATGTATTCCGAAATATTGGGGCCGAACGTACCCGTTGCGTTGGCCAGCACGACTTCGGGCGACAGGACGCCTTCGCGCACGTAATTTTCACAGCCCGCGCTGGACAGCTGCAAAAACTGCAGGTTGCGCGACCCCCGGATCATTTCGCTGCCCGGGTTGCCCAGGATGATGTGTGCCTGCTGCGCCATCTCACGCGTAAGCGTCTTGCGCGAGGCAAAGGTAAAATGCGCTTGCGGCGCCAGGGCCATCAGCCGCTGTTTTTGCTCTTCCGTCACGTCCATCAATACCAGAATCTGTCTTTGCATCTCCTTCTCCTCTCTGCTTCATCGCATGGTAAGAACGGCGCTTATACCTCTTGCGTGTTGAAGTACCGCCGCTTGCCGGCCGTTCGCTTGCCGTACTCGATTGCCTCGGTCGGGCACGCATTGATGCACGCCATGCAGTGCGTACACCGTTTGCCCCAGTGCGGGCGCTTGTCGCGGATGTGGATGTTGTTGCAGACGCACAGCGTCGCACACCTGCCGCAGCCGATACATGCGTCCGTGGCAAAGAACGGCTTGGCCTTGACGACAAACCGATAAAATAGCGGGTTGACCACCGCGCTCTCCAACCGTCCCATACACCCGGGAGGCGAACTGTGCAGCGATTGCCCTGCGGCAATTTGCGCTGCGATCTGCCGCAGCACGGGCACGGCGCGCATGATCATGCCCTGCGCCTGCTCCTGTTGCGGGGCCTGGAACAGCGCGATGTAGTTTTCAGGCATCACGACCGCCTGTAGTCCCATAAAATCCAGCCCTGCCCTTTGGCAGAACTTCTGCGCATAGTGTGCGGCGTTGCCCGCGCTGTCGCCGCAGGTGGTGACAAAATACGCCTGGCGGCTGCCCTGCCACTGCGTATGCAGCAGGTGCTCCTCCACCATGCGCGGGATGCGCCACGCATAGATCGGCGTCACAAATACCCACGGGCGGTCGGCATACAGCGGTGAATCCTCTCCCCGCTGCATGCGATCGCCCAATGAAACAGCCGTATCGTCCAGCGCCTTTGCCAATACCTGCGCTGCGTAGCGGCTGTTTCCCGTGCCGGAAAAGTACAGAATCACTAGCGATGCTCCTCTCTCATCCAACGAATGGAACCCCTATTCCTGCATAAAGGGATTGTGGGCGCGCTCCCAATGCAGCGTAGTCGCGCTGCCGTGGCCCGGCAATACGGTATAATCGCCCGCAAGCGCCGCCAGGCGCTGTAACGAGGCGCGCATCGCCTTCGGATCGCCAGTCGGAAAGTCCGTACGCCCACAGCTACCGGCAAAGAGCGTATCGCCGGCAACCAAAAAGCGGTCCACCACATAGCATACGCTCCCCGCGGTGTGGCCCGGGGTGTGCAGCACCTGCCAGTGCATCTGGCCAACGTCAAACGCATCGCCATCTGCCACCGTCCGATCCGCCGTGAGCGAGAGCGGGCGCATGGCCATCGCTTCGGAGAGATTGAGCGCGGGGGAAGCCAACAGCGCCGTCTCCTTTTCTCCGATGCACACCGGGCACGCATACCGCTCGCGCAGCGTCTGTACGGCGCCAATGTGGTCAAAGTGTCCATGCGTCAACGCGATCAGCCGCACGCACAGCTGTCGCTGCTGCACAAATGCCTCTACTTCGCGTCCGCTCCCGTCACAATCCACGATCACGGCCTGCCCATCGGCATCGTACAGGATGTGACAGTTGGTGCCCAGCGCACCCAACGAAAACGTCTGCACTTCGATCATATTTCTTCTCCTCTCCTCTGGTAGATCACTTGGTAGATCACTCAGAACAGGCTGAGCTGTTTGCCCTGTTGCGCCCTTTGCGGCGTTCGGATGGTTACGCGCTCGATGTCCTGCTGTGCAATCTCCTGCAAAAAGGGCGAGGGCTGCTGAGTGGCCGTGAGAATCAATTCATCTCTGGCGCGCGTCATGCCGACGTAGAACAGCCGCCGTTCCTCCTGCACGTCTGCCGTGCCATGCGTGGATTCCAGCGGCAGCGTGCCCGCATTCACACCGCATACAAATACCACGGGAAACTCCAACCCCTTGGCGCCGTGCAGCGTCATCAGCGTCACTGCGCCGGAGGCGTAATGCCTTTGCTCGCTGCGTCGCAAATCGCTCTCCTGCCCCAGCAGCAGCGTCTGCAGCAACGCGGGCATATCGGCGTGCAGCTGTGCCATCTGTTCCAGTTTTTTCAGGCCTTCGCTATGCGGATATCCCATGCGCTGTCGCCACGCCTGCAGCAGTGCGACCGGGCTTTCGCTCTGTACGCGCGGTGCCAGCGCACACAGCGCATCCAAACAGGGGTGATACTTCTCCCCCGCCTGCGCGCGCACGGACGCGATGCGCGCCTGCCAGTCCTGTTCCTTTTCCGTTTGTGCCCAGGCCTGCAACAGCGCCTGTACCTCTCGCTTGCCGGCGCGCTTTTGAGCGCACAACAGCGCTTGCAGCGCCCCGTCGTTGTGGGGCTGCGTCATGCACCGGAAGGCGCAGAGCGCTTCGTGCACGCGCGAATCCTGCAAAAAATCCTCCCGCCCCGTCACCACATACGGGATTCCTTCCCTGCGCAGGCACTGCTCCAGCACCTTTGCCTGGCGGTGTGTGCGGTACAGGACGGCGATCTCGGCAAAACTGCGCGCATGCGTGCGCGTCGAGGCGCCGGCGAGCTGTTGGGCATCCAGCATATCCACACCGCCGACCATGCGGTTGATCTCTTTGGCAATCCAGATGGCCTCTGCCAGATCGCTCTGTGCCGTGTACAGCCGTACAGGCGCCCCCGCTTCGCGCTGCGCGTGCAACGTGCGGGCAGCGCCGTCGTTGTGCTGTACCACCGACAGCGCACACGACAGCACCTGCGGCGTAGAGCGATAGTTTTGCACCAGTGCAATGGTGCGCAAATCCGGTTCCGCCTGTTTTAGGTGTGCAAAGCACTGCGCATCCGATCCGCGAAAGCCGTAGATGGACTGATCGGGATCGCCGATGACGAACAGCGATTCGTTCCCCTTCGCCCAGGCTCGAATCAGCCGGTGCTGCAGCGCGTTGATATCCTGGAATTCATCCACCAGCAGGTGCGTAAATGCCGGTTTCTGTTCAGGCATGTCCAGCGCCAGCGCGCGCAACAACAGGTCGTCAAAATCCAGCGCATGCCGCTGTTCCAGGCGCCGCGCATACAGCGCCAACGCCTGCGGGGGGACATCGGTACACGGCAACTCATTTTTGTGCCGCGAAATGCCCTCCAGCAATTGCGCAGGGGACAGCGAAAGCCCCAGTGCACGCACAATTTCATGCGCCAGTGCCAGCGCCTCGTCAGGGTCGATCAACGTCACGGTCCCGGATTGCTGCTGCAGCAGTTGCAGGCAGATGCTGTGGAACGTACCGATCGTCATGCCCCGGATGGCCTGCTTCCCACCCAGCTGCGCCTCCAGCCGCGCGCGCATTTCCTGCGCCGCCTGGTTGGTAAAGGTGACGGCCGTGATGGTGTCGGGCCTGGCCTTTTGCCGCTCCACCAGGTGGATGATCCGCGCAATCAGCGTTTGCGTCTTGCCAGTACCCGGCCCTGCGATGACGGCCACGGCGCGCTCTTGCGCGCAAGCCGCTGCCCGTTGTTCTTCATTGAGCGTAGCAAACAGTTCTCCGGCTGGTTGGGCGGGGGGCCGTACCGCTTCGCTGCTTGCCTGGTGGCGCGCAGGTTGGGCCGTTTTGCGCGCCTGCTTCTTTGCGGGGGCCGCCTGTGCCCCGTCAAAAAAACCGATTTGCCCTTGCAGGGCGTCCCGCTGCGCCTGATCCAGCAATTGGATGGTTCCATAGACGCCATCGTACCCCGGCGTACGCTCCACCTCCTTGCAGCGCAACCGCCGAATGCCTTCGCGCACACACGGACCCGCTACGCGCGCAATGGCATCGAGCGGGGCCTGCCGCAGGATGAAAAACTCCGTGCCCAGCGCCTGCAACATGTGCTCGTACTGCGCCTGCACGCGCACGCTGGTAGGGCCGCGTCCCGTCGAGGCGGCAATGACTTCGGGCAGCGGCACCAGGCTCTCAAATGGGCGCGCGTTTTCGGGCCGGTAGCCCCAGGCACGATCGGCCAGCTGCTCCACGCGGTGCTGCACACCGATGGTGATCTTTTTCCCGCACACAGGGCATTTGCCGCCCAAGGCCTGTGTCTGCTCTGGCGTCAGGCACAGTTTGCAGTTGCGATGCCCATCGTAGTGGTATTTGCCCTCTTCCGGAAAAAACTCGATGGTCCCCACAAGGCCCTCGCCCGTCTGCAGCGCACGGTACAGCGCCGCATAGCCGTAGGGGATCTCCAGTAGATTGGCTTCGCGCCCCAGCTTGCTGGGCGAATGCGCATCGGAGTTGGAAATGAGGCGGTAGCCATCCAGCTGCGACAGCTGCCAATTCATGGGCGGGTCGGAGGACAGGCCCGTCTCCAACGCGTAGATGTGCGGTGTGAGGTCGCCATAGCATTGCTCAATGGTCTCAAAGCCCGAAAATGCGCCAAACAGCGAAAAGTGCGGCGTCCAGATGTGCGCCGGGATGAACAGCGCCTGTGGGCAGCATTCGAGCGTGATCTCCAGCAGGTCGTGGCTGTCCAAGCCCAATATCGGGCGCCCATCGGAATGCAGGTTGCCCACCTGTTCCAGCCGGTGCGAGAGCCGCTCGGCCGCTTCCAATCCCGGCAGCAAAATCACGTGATGCACTTTGCGCACCTTGCCGTCTTTCTTGTAGATGGTGCTGATCTCTGTAGAGCATACGAACCGGGGTTCCGGCGCACCGTCAATGGAAAAATCCTGCACGCGATACGCGTCCTTGAGCCTGTAGAACCCTTCCTCTGCCGGTTCCAACTGCTCCCGGCACAGGGCGCGCCAGGCCGGATGCGTAAAGTCGCCGG
>DXZF01000153.1 GCA_019415425.1 Bacillota bacterium
GCCGACCACCTGCTTTTGGCGCATTCTCGCGTTGCGCTTTGGGCATGTGCCACGCCACACGCCACACCCATCTGCCGCAGCCCGTATCCGCGGGCCGGGATACCCCTACCCCGCACGGCCGTGCATTGGCCGCGCACTGCAGCGCAGTCCACGCCCCGCAGGCTCCACACGCCATCGGTATCACACATGGGGCGCTGACGCCCATCTTACATCCCCTGCGCCGAACTGCTCCCGGTACACCGTACAGCGCTCCATCCCCTGCACCCGCCACGAGGTCGCGCGCTCGCCTTCGCCCATCCCCTCACGCGCATCGTGATGTGTGGCACCACCACCCGCCCGTTCACGCCGACCCCCGCGCTTTGGGGACGTGCACCCGACGCGCCGCACGCATCTGCCGCAGCCCGTAACCATGGGGCGGCATGACGCCAATCCGCGCAGCCGTACATTGGCCGGCTTGTGCAAAGCGACGCCGCCCTCGCGCCTCGCGCATCCGGGGCCGTCTCGCCGCTGCGTTCTCTGCCGTATCCCACGCGGCCGGCGGCATGCGCGCGCAAAAAAATTGACAGATTTTGGCGGCATGTCCGCCGCGCAAACGTCCACACTATGGATGGACGGCGCCACGCTTCCCCCGCGCGCTGCCGTCAAACTGGGAAAGGAGCACAGTCCTGTGGACAAACAACATCCAAACCGGTCGCACGGCCAGCAGGCACGCCGCGCGATGCAAACCCGCAAGGTACGCGATGCCGGCACAGAATCGGCCGACGAATTTTACAGCGATCTGAGCCGTGTCGCATCCAGTACCGAGTGCACCGGTCTGATTCCCTCCGCCGCGTACACGGAGGACGAGGTGGACGCCTATGCCGAGATCTACGCCATCCCGCTCGAGAAGGACGACACGCAGCACATGCGTGGCCAGCACCGGTAATCCCATCCTTTCCATGCGCGCCCTCTGCCGGGGGCGCGTTTGCTTGCGCACAGCGCGGCCGGGCAAAGCGCATCGCACAGCGGCCCCTTGCGTCCGGGGCCTCGTGTGCGCGCTTTCCCCAGATGCGTCCCCTCGCCCGGGCGCACATCCCCGCACCGGGTGGCGCCTCCCCGCACTGCCGCTGTGCAAACGGCAGAGGAACATGAAGAAGTATTGCAAAAATACTGACCCATGCCAAGTGTACGGGAAACAAAAAAGCTCTATGTGAATGGTCGAACCATTTGCATAGCGTTTTTCTGTTATGTGAAATTTCAGCGTCCGCAGGATGTATAGCCGTCATCGAAGGGGACGCTCCTGGGCGCTTGGGGGTTATCCCTCAACAAGCGTTTCGGCGGGTAGAAAAAGCGTCAAAATCGCAGACATGTACAGGTTTGCATTGCTTGCCAATCTTATCCCGAATTCGGGATAATACAGGTTATACCGAAAGTTGGATTATCCCGAATCTTCAGAAAAAACCGCTTATTCACCAGCTTTTTATAAAAAGATTCGGGATAACTTTTCCATACTTTTAAGACACTTCCGCTGGGATTGGAACGATATATTCCTAAAATTCG
>DXZF01000154.1 GCA_019415425.1 Bacillota bacterium
AAAACTTTGTCTCTTTGCCGTGCTCTACCGCGTGCAACGAGGCGGTGTTGGTAAAGATTTCATATCCCACGCCATGGCAGTCCACCACGACGCGGTCTAGCCCGATCTCATCGACCGTGCCGCTGATAAATGCGTACATGAAAGCCCCTTCTCCCTATTCGATGCGGAACGACTGCGGCATATCGCTGCTGTTGGCATGGCAGATGGCAATGGCCAGCGCGTCTGCTGCATCGTCTGGCTTGGGGATGGATTTGAGGTGAAGGATGAGCTTGACCATCTCCTGCACCTGGTGCTTGTCCGCATGCCCATAGCCAACCACCGCCTGCTTGACCTGCATCGGCGTATACTCAAATAGATCTGCGACGTTTTTGGCCGCCGTCGCCAGCACCACGCCGCGCGCCTGCGCCACCAGGATGGCGGTTGTGACGTTGCGATAGAAGAACAGTTCCTCCAGCGCAACGGCATCGGGCCGGTATTGGTCGCACAGCTGCTGCACGCCCCGTTCCAACTTGAGCAGCCGTTGCGGCGTAGGCGTATGCGCGCGCGTGTACACGCAGCCGTAATCGATGGGCCGAAACGCCCCGCCCGGCTGATACTCCACCACGCCGTAACCCAAAATGGCCAGGCCTGGGTCCAACCCCAAAATGATCATGCAGTCACCCGTCCCCGTTTCACGATAAAAAGGCGCGGTCAGCGAATCTGCCCGTTGCCACGCACCACGTACTTGACGCTGGTCAGTTCGGCCAGGCCCATGGGCCCGCGGGCGTGCAGCTTCTGCGTGCTGATGCCAATCTCGGCGCCAAAGCCAAACTCCTCCCCGTCGGTAAAGCGCGTAGAGGCGTTGAGATAGACCGCCGCCGCATCCACTTCGTTCAAAAACCGTTCCGCCGCGCGCACGTCCTCGGTGACGATGGCCTCGCTGTGGTGCGTAGTATACCGCGCGATATGTGAAAGCGCCTGGTCGAGATCGTCCACCACGCGGATGGAGAGAATCAAGTCGTTGTATTCGCAGGCGTAGTCCTGCTCCGTAGCCTCTTGAACCTCGGGGCAGATGGCGCGCGTCTGCGCGCAGCCGCGCAGCTCCACGCCCTGCTCGCGCAGCGCAGCGCAGGCGTCCGGCAAAAATTGCTCCGCCACGTCCCGGTGTACCAGGAGCGACTCCGCCGCATTGCATACGGACGGCCGCGAGCACTTGGCGTTGATCAGAATGCGCAGGCCCATCTGCAGATCGGCCGCGCGGTCGATGTAGACGTGGCAGTTGCCCACGCCCGTCTCAATGACCGGCACGCTCGCATGCTCTACGACGCTCTGAATCAACCCCGCCCCGCCGCGCGGGATGAGCACGTCGATCAGGCCGTTTAAGCGCATCATCTTTTGGGCCGAAGTGCGTTCGGTATCCTGCACCAGCTGGATGGCGCCGTACGGCATGCCCGCCTCTACCCCCGCATCGTGCAGTACGGTCAGGATGGCGCTGTTGGAGCGGATGGCCTCCTTGCCACCGCGCAATACACAGGCATTGCCGCTCTTGATGCACAGTCCCACGGCATCGGCCGTGACGTTGGGGCGCGCCTCGTAGATGATGCCGACCACGCCCAGCGGCACGCGCCGCTTTTCAATGCGCAGCCCGTTTTCGCGCTGCCACCCGCCATCGATATGCGCGGTGGGATCCTCCAGCGCCGCAACCTTGGTCAGGCCCCGCGCCATGCCGCTGATGCGGCTTTCGTCCAACCGCAAGCGGTCGATCATGGCCGGTCGGATGCCGTTTTGCTGCGCAAACGCCACGTCCTGCGCATTGGCCTCCAGAATTTGCGGCGCGCCTTTGATCAGCGCCTGTGCCATGGCGCACAGGATC
>DXZF01000155.1 GCA_019415425.1 Bacillota bacterium
CGGATGTACCGCTCGCAGACCTCCTGCCGCGTGACGCCGCTGCGCCAGGCCGGCGGCCTGTGGAAATCCGGTCCCTCTATGTAGTGGCAGGAACCGATGAGAAAGTCAAACGGGATTCCCTCCAGCTTGCGGCGGATCTTGTCAAAGGTCTGCGGTTGGCCGGCCAGCATGCCTACTTCCAGGCCCAGCTTGACGCGGATGCGATCCGCATACGCTTCTTTTGCGGCCAGCACGTCGGCCGCGTACTGCTTTGCGTCGATGTCAAAGTTCAAATGCGGCGCCAGCGGATAGTCGGCATCGTAGTGGCTGGTGATGCAGATCTCTTCCACGCCCTTGGCGATGGCCCCTTCAATCATGGCGCGAACCGGCGTGCATCCATCGCCGCTCGCATCGGTATGCGTGTGGTAGTCGATCATGGGTGAAACTCCTTACACGTAAAACTTGAAACGACATTATCATACCATTGCTGCCAGATGTGTGCACGCACATTTTCATGTTTTTTTGGTAAAACCCGGTCGCAGCCGCCGTGCACAGCTGGCCGGGCTTCGCGGTGCGGTGCGCGCACGCGGGAGGACAGATCGCGCTGCAGCATGGCCACGTTGCGCCCTGGAAACCTGCGCGTTCGCGGCCTCTCTCCTTGCGCCTGCAGGTAGCCGCATCCGACGATCTGCCAAACAAAAGGCCGGCGATTGCACGATGCAATCGCCGGCCTTGATTCCATATTCCGTTTGACTGGCGCCGCAGCCATGTGCGGTACGGTCGCCCAACGCGCCTCTATCGGGCCACGATATTGACCACCCGGCCGGGCACCACGATGACCTTCTGCACCGAATGCCCCTCCAATGCCGCCTGCACTTTTGCATCGGCCAACGCCACCTGCTGGACCTCCTCACGCGGCATGGACTGCTCCACCTCAATGCGCGCGCGCACCTTGCCGTTGATCTGCACGGCCAGCGTCACGAGGTCGCGCACGAGGTCTGCCTCGTCAAACGTCGGCCACTGGCGCTGGAATACCGAGCACGTGCCGCCCATGCGCGCGTGCATCTCTTCGCTAAAGTGCGGCGCGAACGGCGCCATGCACAGGATGAGCTTGTCGACCGCCTCTATCAATAGCGGGAAGTGGCCGCCGCTGGCCACGTCTTTGTAGCGATACAGCGCGTTGACCAGTTCCATCAGGCGGGCGATGGCGGTGTTGAACATGAACCGTTCCAAATCCTCCGAGACGTGCGAGATGGTGTTGGCCAGCACGTACCGCAGCTCTTTTTCGTCCTTGCCATCCGCAGTCGGTTGGCCATCGGCCGCGTACTGTGCGTCTTCGCGCATCTGTGCAACGCGATCGATCAGGCGCTCCACGCGGTCCAAAAAGCGTGCGACCGCCTTGATGCCGTCGTCGTTCCACGCGCCGCCCTCAATGTAATTGAAGCCAAACATCAGGTACATGCGGAATACGTCGGAACCGTATTTCTCGATATAGTCATCGGGCGAGACGACATTGCCGCGCGATTTGCTCATCTTCTCCCCATCGGGGCCCAGGATGATGCCCTGATTGACCAGGCGCAGGAATGGCTCGTCAAAATTTACCAGCCCCATATCGCGCAGCGCCTTGGTAAAGAAGCGCGCATACAGCAGGTGCATGCAGGCGTGTTCCGCACCGCCGATGTACGTGTCCACCGGCAGCATCTGATTGATCCACTGCGTATCAAACGCCTTGTCGGCATTTTTGCAGTCGGGATAGCGCAGGTAGTACCACGAAGAGCACACGAACGTGTCCATGGTATCCGGGTCGCGTTTGGCGTCGGCGCCGCACACCGGGCATTTGACGTTCATGAATCCCTCGTGCTTGAGCAGTGGCGAAGTGCCGTCAGGCGTGAAGTCCACATCGTACGGCAACAGCACCGGCAGCTGGTCCTCCGGCACCGGCACCACGCCGCAATGCGGGCAGTGGATCATGGGGATGGGTGCGCCCCAGTAGCGCTGGCGCGAGATGAGCCAGTCGCGCATGCGGTAGTTGATCTTTTCTTCGCCGTGATTGCTCTGCGCCAGCTTCTGCACGATGGCATGCTTGGCCGCTTCCGAATCCATGCCGTCCATCTCTTCGGAGTTGCACAGCGTGCCGGCCCCGGTGTAGGGCAGCGTATCGTCGGGCCCCTGAATGACGCGCTCAATGGGCAGATCGTACTTCTGGGCAAAGGCGTAGTCGCGTTCGTCGTGCGCCGGCACGGCCATCACTGCGCCCGTGCCGTACGAGTACAGCACATAGTCGGCAATCCACACCGGCACCTTGCGGCCGTTGATGGGGTTGATGGCATAGCTGCCCGTGAATACGCCGGTCTTTTCGCGCGTGGTGGACAGGCGATCGATATCCGATGCGCTCGCCGCCTGCTGGCAGTAGGCGTCCACGGCCGCCCGCTGCTCCGGCGTGGTGATGCTGTCCACCAGCGGGTGCTCGGGCGCCAGTACGCAGTACGTGTTGCCGTACAGCGTATCGGGGCGGGTGGTAAATACCGCAAACGAACCGCCCTGTTCCAGATCAAAGGTCAGCTGCGCGCCCTCGGATCTGCCAATCCAGTTGGTTTGCATGGCCTTGATGCGCTCGGGCCAATCCAAATCCTTGAGGCCGGAGAGCAGCTCCTCGGCATAGTCGGTGATCTTGAAGAACCACTGCGTCAGGTTGCGGCGCACCACCTGCGTATGGCAGCGCTCGCAACAGCCGTCCTCCACCTGCTCGTTGGCCAATACGGTATTGCACGATGGGCACCAGTTGACGGGCGCCTCCTTGCGATATGCCAGGCCCTTTTTGTACAGCTGTAAGAACAGCCACTGCGTCCACTTGTAGTATTCCGGCTCGCACGTGCGCAGCGTATGCGACCAGTCAAACGACCCGCCAATGTTTTTGAGCTGCTGCTCCATCACCGCCATGTTGTGCTCGGTGCTGTCCTTGGGATGTACGCCGGTCTTGATGGCGTAATTCTCGGCCGGCAGGCCGAAGGCATCAAAGCCCATGGGATGGAACACGTTATACCCCTGCATGCGCTTAAAGCGCGCATAGCTATCGGCAGGGCCATAATTGTACCAATGGCCGACGTGCAGTTTGGCGCCCGAAGGGTAGGAAAACATCTCGAGGACGTAATACTTCTTATCGATACGGGTCGGATCAAAGGCGTACAGCCCCATCTCCTCCCATTTCTTCTGCCACTTCTGTTCATTTGCGCGATAATCCATGCGCCCAGCTCCTTTAAGCCTTTTGCAAATCATGCCAGCCTGCAAAGAGGCGATCTTTTTTCGGCCATTATACCATATCCCCGGCCGTTGCACCAGTTCCCGCGCCTTGTATTGTAGCGCTCTGCCATGGTATATTGATAGGAAATCATGTTGGCCTAGCGCCTCAAGGGGGAAACTGCGATGCCAGAGCGTTCGTTTGCGGAATTGGGCGTAGCCCTGCCGCAGATCCTGTTGCCCAAAGACCGTGCTTCGCTGCGCAAATGGTGCGTCATCGCCTGCGACCAGTACACCAGTGACCGCGCGTACTGGGCGCGCGTGGAACAGGCCATTGGCCAAGCGCCCTCCACCTACCACATGGTGCTGCCCGAAGTGTACCTGCAGGACGACGACGTGGATGCGCGCGCGCAGCGCGCGGCCGACGCCATGCAATGCGCGCTGGACCACGGCGTGCTGGAAGCGCTCGCGCCCGGGTTTGTGCTGGTACGGCGGCACTTTACCTGCCACAGCCGTTGCCGCACCGGCCTTGTGATGGCCCTGGACCTTGAGCAGTACGACTATCGTCCCGGCAGCACCTCGCTCATCCGCGCCACGGAGGGCACCATCCCCGCGCGCATTCCGCCGCGCTTGCGCATTCGCAGGCGTGCAAAGTTGGAGTTGCCGCATATCATGGTATTGATCGACGATCCCGACTGCACCGTCATTGAGCCGCTTGCCGCACAGAGGCAATCGCTGTGCAAGCTGTACGACAGCGAGCTGGACTTTGCGCTGGGCCACATCGAGGGGTATTTCGTCCCACAGGCGCAGGCCGAAGCGGTGCGGCAAGCGCTGAACGCGCTTTTCGATCGCCTGCAGGCCCAGCAGGGCGAACACCCCATGCTCTTTGCCATGGGCGACGGGAACCACTCCTTTGCCACCGCCAAGGCGCATTGGGACGAGGTCAAGCAGACGCTTTCGCCCGCACAACGGGCCCACCACCCGGCGCACTATGCCCTGTGCGAAGTGGTCAATCTCCACGATGAGGGGCTGGCCTTTGAGGCGATTCACCGCGTGCTGTTCCACGCCAGCGGGCTGAGTGCCGTGGACCGCGCGTGCCAATCGCTGCGCTCGCAGGGCGTACAGGTAAGCGACACGCCGCAGCCCGGCGCGCAGGCCATCACGCTCGTGTGCGATGGGCAAAGCCGCACGCTGTACATCACCGGCCGCCTCAGCTTTGTCGAATCCGGCACGGCCGATGCGATCATCGACGCGATCTGCGCCTTCACGCCGCAGGCGGAAGTGGACTATATCCACGGCGAAGCCGAGGCGCGCGCGCTGTGCCAGTCGGGCGGCCACATAGGGTTCCTGCTGCCGGCCCTCCAGAAGGCGGATCTGTTTGATCTGGTCAGCCAGCACGGGCCTTTGCCGCGCAAGGCGTTTTCCATGGGGGAAGCTGACGAAAAACGTTGCTATTTGGAGGCTCGCTCGATTGACAGCACGGGGACGTTGGGCATATAATTTCGTTAATTCTGTACACAAGGGCGTACAAATTGGGAGGTTCATCAGATGGACATAAAGGTGACCAAATTCGGCGGTAGTTCGCTGGCCACCGCAGAGCAGTTTGAAAAGGTGGCGGCCATCATCCAAGCCGACCCGTCCCGCCGTTATGTGGTGCCCTCGGCCCCTGGCAAGGCACCCGGCCTGGACGAGAAGATCACCGACTTGTTGTACCGCTGCCAGGCGGCAGTGGAAAAGGGCGAAAAACAGCAGGCGCGCGCGCTGTTTGAAAAGATTGAGCAGCGCTATTACGGCATCGTCACCGGCCTGGGCACGGGGTACGACATCCTCTCGCACCTGCACATCGTGTGGGACGCCATCGTGCAGGGCGCGGATGCGGACTATGCCGCCAGCCGTGGCGAGTACCTCAACGGCCTGATTCTGGCGCATCTGCTGGGCTATGACTTTGTGGATCCGGCCGAAGGCATCGTGTTTGACGAAAAGGGCGAGTTTGACGAAAAGACCACGCATCAGAAGCTGTCGGCCATTCTCGCACAGCACACGTTTGCGGTCATTCCCGGCTTTTACGGCGCCATGCCGGACGGGCGCATCCAGACGTTTACGCGCGGCGGCAGCGATATCACCGGCGCCATCGTGGCGCACGCGGTGAACGCGACGCTGTACGAGAACTGGACGGACGTTTCGGGCTTTATGATGGCCGATCCGCGCATCGTGCAGAACCCGCGCACCATTCCGGTGGTCTCTTATCAGGAGCTGCGCGAGCTCTCGTACATGGGCGCGACGGTGCTGCATGAGGACAGCATCTTCCCCGTGCGCAAGACCGGCATCCCCATCGAAGTCAAGAACACCAACGCCCCTGAGGACGCCGGTACGTTGATCGTCCCCGAGATCAAGGAGTCGGCTACGGCCGGCATCACCGGCATTGCCGGGCGCAAGGGATTTTCCATCGTGCACATCGAAAAGGACAAGATGAACAGCGAGCTGGGCTTTGGCCGCCGCATCCTGTCTGTCTTTGAATCGCACGGCATCTCCTTTGAGCACCTGCCCACCGGCATCGATACGATGTCGGTCGTGGTGCAGAGCAGCTTGATCGAAGGGATGGAGGAACAGCTGCTGGACGAGATCCGGGCCGCGTGTTCTCCCGACCATCTGGGGATTGACCACCACTTTGCGCTGGTCGCCACCGTTGGCACCGGCATGATTCGCCAGATCGGCACGTGCGCGCGCCTGTTCACCGCGTTGGGAAAGGCCGGCGTCAACGTGCGCATGATCGACCAGGGCTCCAGCGAAATCAACATCATCGTGGGCGTGGAGGAAGAGGATTTTGAGACCGCCGTACGCGCCATCTATGCAGAATTTGCCAGGTAAGAGAGGCGTAACCCATTGATCTTCGAATCCATCTCCGCGGTATTGAACATCTTTCTCCTGATGGGCATCGGCTTCGTGCTGACCAAAGTCAAATGGATCACCCCGGAGAATCGCTCACTTTTGACCAAACTGGTGGTATATCTGGCTGTGCCGTGTACCATCTTCAACAACATGCTCTCGGCCATCACGCCGGAATCGCTCAAGACGGCGGGCGAAATGCTCATCGTGCCCGCCATCACCGTGGTCTCCACGTACCTGTTTGGCCTGTTCGTCGCCCGTTATGTGCTGAAAATGCCCAAAAACCGGCAACGCACCTTCGCCGCCATGTCGGGCTGCCCCAACACCATCTTTGTGGGCGTGCCCATCGTCACGGCGCTGTTCGGGGATGCGGGCGTGCCGGCGGCGATGTTCTTCTTCGTCTGCCAGACGTCGCTGTTCTGGTCCGTCGGCGCTTCAGGCATTCAGGCAGATGGGCAGGGAAAGGCCGAATTCTCCTTGGGCACCATGCTCAAAAAGATCTTTTCGCTCAACGTGATTGTGATCCTGATCGTGGTCGCACTGGTGCTGTTGCGCATCCAGCCGCCTGAGCTGGTGACCGATATCACCCGGTACATCGGCAACCTGTCCACCCCGCTTTCGCTGTTCTTCTCGGGCAATGCCCTGTGCGAGATCTACACGGAATTTGGCTTTAAAGGCCTGCGCATTCAGCGCGACGAGTGGGCCGTGATGCTCGCCCGCTTTGTCATCCAGCCCACGGTGGCGTTTTTGCTGTGCCTGCTCTTCAACGTAACGGGGCTGACGCGCACGGTGTTCGTGCTGATGAGCGGCATGCCGGTGATGACGCAGACCGTCATCCTCTCGGGCAACTACGGGGCCGATCGCGATTACGCAGCGCTCTCGTTCTTTTGGACCACGTGCGCCAGCATGATCGTCATTCCGCTATTCCTGTTCATTTTGGGGTAGCTTTCCCCTCGCAATGCGCAAAGTAAACAAAGAGCCGTTCGCAATGAAACGGCTCTTTTGATTTTTGCCTGGATTGTCAAACGCGGGACGCACGCGGCCTCGGACGCGCCTATGCCCGTTCCGGCTCAATCCATGCGCGCACGCGCAGCTGCACGCCGCATTCGTCGGCCAGCGCCTGCGCCCGCTCGATCTCCTGCTGGCCGATGGTATCCACCACCGTGAACATCACGTGCGGCACGTGCTTTTGTACGCACTTGGCAAACGCCAGCAGGGCGGGGAAGGCACGCAGGCCGTACGCACTGTGGCACACCGCATCGTACGCCTTGGCATCCGAAGCGTTGAGCGAGATGGAAACGGTATCGATCAGGCCTTCCAGCTGTGGGGTTACATCCTCATCATGAATGAGGTTGGCCAGGCCGTTGGTGTTGATGCGCGTGGCCTTGCCCTGTGCCTTGGCATATGCCGCAACCTGCAACAGCGTGCGCAGGCGCACCATCGGCTCGCCAAAGCCGCAGAATACCACCTCGTGGTACGGCGTGAGATCTCCCATCTGTTCGATGACCTGTTGCGCCGTGGGCTCGTGTTCCAGCCACAGCTTGTGCCCGCCGATGCCCTCGCCCTCCCGGCGGATACAGAATTCGCAGTCGTTGGGGCACTTGTTGGTCAGATTGATGTACAGATTGTCTCCATATGCGTAGGCATAGGTATTTGCCATTTTTCGTCACCCTTTGATTTGAAACAGTCGTTTGCCATTTTCGCAGGTATCCTGCGCCATCTGTTCATACGGCACGTGACGCAGTTGTGCCAGCTTCTCCACCACATAGCGCACATGCGCGGGTTCATTGCGCTTGCCGCGCATCGGCACCGGCGCCAGATAGGGGCTATCGGTCTCGCTCAAAATCCGGTCCTGGGGCACGTACGCCGCGATCTGCGGCAGTTTCTGCGCATTTTTGAACGTCAGCGTTCCGCCAAAAGACAGGTAAAACCCCATGTCCAGATACCGCTTGGCGTCTTCCAGGCTGCCCGAATAGCAGTGCAGCACGCCGGTCAGCCTGCCGCGGCGCGCGCTGAGCGCCGCCATGGTATCGGCATGCGCCTCGCGGTCGTGAATGATCACCGGCAATTGGCAGGCAATGGCCAGGTCCAGCTGTTCACAGAACACGCGCTGCTGCACATCGCGCGGGGAAAAGTCGTAGTGGTAGTCCAATCCGATCTCGCCCAGCGCCACGCACTTGTCCTGTTGCAACAAGGCGCGCAGCTGTGCCAGATACCCCTGCGGCGCATCCTGCGCTTCGTGCGGATGGATACCGGCCGCACAGTACACGCCCTGGTGCTGCTGCGCCCACGCCACGGCGCGCGCGCTGTCCTGCAGGGTCGTGCCCGCCTCCAAATAGAGCGAAACGCCCTGCGCAAACGTGCGCGCAAGCGTTTCGTCCCGATCCGATTCAAATTGTTCCGCCAGCAGATGGGCGTGCGTATCAAACAGCATTATCGCACCTGTACCCCCGGCGCAAGCGCGCTGTCATCCAGCACGGTCGCTACCGACAGATGGGTGTCGTCGTCATCGGCGGCGGAGAGGATCATGCCCTCGCTCACCACGCCGCGAATCTTGGCCGGCTTGAGGTTGGCGACGATGATCACGGTCTTGCCGATGAGCGACGCGCCGTCGCCGTACCACTTGCGGATGCCCGAGACGATGGTCCGTTTGCGCTTTCCATCGTCCAGCTCAAAGCGCAGCAGCCGGTCCGAGCCCTCCAGCGGTTCACAGTTGAGCACTTTGGCCGTGCGCAACTCCATCTTCATGAAGTCGTCGTAGCTGATCATCGGCTGCGCTTCTTCCTTTTTCTCGGAAGGTTCCGCCTTTGGGGCCTGCGGCTTGGCCTTATCCTGCTTCTTTTGCTCTTTTTTGTCCGCTTCGACCTGGATGCGCGGGAAGATGGCCGCGCCGCGGCGCACCTTGGTGCCCGGCACAAGGCCGCCGAACTGCTGCACGCTCTCCCACGTCTTGAGCGCGGGGTCGTCGATGCCCAGCTGGTCGAAGATCTTTTCGGGCGTGCGCGTCATGAACGGCGCGATCAGCACGGCCACGATGCGAAGGCTCTCGGCCAGGTGGTACAGCACGCTTCCCAGCCGCCCCTGCTGGCTCGGGTCCTTGGCCAGCGTCCACGGGGTGTTGAGGTCGATGTACTTGTTGCACTCGCCGATGAGCGCAAAGATATCCGACAGCGCCTCGCTGAACGTCAGCGCGTTCATGTGCGCCTCTACGCGCGCGGGCAGCGTTTCAATGGTGTGGCGCAGCGCGCGGTCGGTATCCGTCGCATCGTCCTGCGGCGGCTGCACGACCCCGTCAAAGTACTTGTCCATCATGGCCACGGTGCGGCTGAGTAGGTTGCCCAGGTCGTTGGCCAGATCGCTGTTGATGCGGGCGATCAGCGCATCCTCAGAGTAGTTGCCGTCGCTGCCAAAGGGAATCTCCCGCAGCAGGAAATAGCGGATGGCGTCCACGCCGTACTTGTGGCACAGCTCCACCGGATCCACGACATTGCCCTTGGATTTGGACATCTTGCCGCCGTCCAGCACCAGCCAGCCGTGTCCAAACACCTGTTTGGGCAGCGGCAACCCCAGCGCCATCAACATGATGGGCCAGATGATGGTGTGGAACCGCACGATCTCCTTGCCGACCAGGTGTACGTCGGCCGGCCAGAACTTTTCAAACTTTGCCGGGTCGTCGGACGCGTATCCCAGCGCGGTGATGTAGTTGGTCAACGCATCCAGCCAGACGTACACCACGTGCTTGGGATCAAAGGTGACGGGGATGCCCCAGTCAAAGCTGGTGCGCGAGACCGCCAGGTCCTCCAGCCCCGGCAACAGGAAGTTGTTGAGCATCTCGTGCTTGCGCGAAGGCGGCTGGATAAATTCATCGTGCGCATTGATGTACGCGATCAAACGGTCGGCGTACTTGGAGAGCTTGAAGAAGTAGCTTTCCTCCTTGGTGCGCTCGACGGGGCGGCCGCAGTCGGGGCAACAGCCGTCGACGAGCTGGCGCTCCAGCCAGAACGATTCGCACGGCGCGCAGTACCAGCCCTCGTATTCGCTCTTGTAGATATCCCCCTGCTCGTAGAGCTGGTTGAAGATCTTCTGCACGGCCTTCTCGTGGCGCGGTTCCGTGGTGCGGATGAAATCATCGTAGCTGATGTCCATCAGCTCCCAGAGCTCTTTGATGCCGCCAACGATCTTGTCCACAAACTGCTGCGGCGAGACGCCGGCCTCTTCGGCACGGCGCGCGATCTTTTGCCCGTGCTCGTCGGTGCCGGTCAAAAACATCACGTCATAGCCCGTCTGCCGCTTAAAGCGCGCCATGGCATCGGCCGCCACGGTACAATAGGCGTGCCCGATGTGCAGGTTGTCGCTTGGATAATAGATGGGCGTGGTGATATAAAACGGCTTTTTCTCTTGCATCGCTGCTCCCCTCTCCTCTATTCCAACGTGATGCGGCCGTCCACGCAGCGCGGCAGCACCTGTACGATATCGCGCTCAAAGCAGTAGTCCAGATCGTCCTTCATGCCCAGATTCAGCAGGACGTTGTAGTGCGTGGCGTCTTTCATCGCCTTTTGCAGATCGTCCTTGTGCTGGGTGTACAGCTCCTCGCACACGCGGCCCAGGTCGTCCGTCTCCAGCTCTACGCGGCCGCCAAAATGGCGCATGCGGTAGAGGATATAGCCCGCCGTCAGGCAATCGTCCAGCGAAAATTTGCCCTTGGTGCCCGCGCACAGCAGCACGGCATCCTGCCCGTCCTTGAGCAGCTGGGCCGCCACGGTGGCGCCGTTGATCATTGCGCCCAGATACACCGCTACTGCATCGCGTGCCTTGGCGATGGCCTGTGTGCCGTTGGTGGTCGTCATGATCAGCGTCTTGCCGTGCACGTTCTGCTCGGTGTATTCAAAGGGCGAGTTGCCAAAGTCAAAGCCCGGCATCTTCTTGGCATTGCGCTCGCCACCCAGGATGGTCTGCGAGGCGCTCATGGTGTTGCGCATCTGCATCGCCTGATCCACTTCTTCAACCGGAATGACCTGCTCGCAGCCATGGGCCAGTGCCGTGACAATGGTGCTGGTGGCGCGCAACGTATCGATCACCACGCACACCTTGCCCCGAATGTCCTTTTCCAGCACGTGCGTATGTGCCGCATAAACTTCCACTTTCATTCGCTCTGCTCCTCAATCCACAAAGGTTCTCATTTGAACATTATACCATAATTGGGCGCAAGGGGAAGGGCGGATTTACGCCAGCCAGGCCGCAAACAGCATGCTGAACAGCCAGACGATCAGGCACAGCGGCAGCGTCTGTTTCCATTTTTGCACGCCAACGCTGCCAAAATACAGCCCTGCGGTATAAAAAACCGTCTCGCTCGCGCCCATGAGGATGCAGGCCGCGCGGCCGATGACGCTGTCGGCGCCGTACTGTGTGAGCGTCTGCGCCAGTACGGCCATGGCGGCGCTGCCGGAAAACGGACGCACGATGGCCACCGGCAACGCCTCTGCCGGCAGGCCAATCCACGCGGCAAACGGCTGCAGCAGCCGGATCAGCACATCCAGCAGGCCGCTGGCCCGCAGCAGCGAGATGGCCATCAGCATGCCCACCAGCGTGGGCAAAATGTGCAGGCACGTGCGCAGGCCCATCTGCGCCCCTTGCGCAAAGGTGTCAAAGCAATCGACTCGCTTGGCGGCGCCATAGAGCAGCGTGCCGGCGATGAACAGCACGACGGCATAGGCGGAGAGATTGCTCATCGTTTGCGGTGCACCCACAGGCACAGCACGACGCCCACCACCGTGGTGCCGAACGTGGCGAGGATGGCGGGCCAGACGATGGCCATCGGCGCCGCGCTGCCGGCGGCGATGCGCAGGTTGATCAGCGTGGTGGGGATGAGCTGCACGATACAGCAGTTGATGACGATGAGCGTCACCTGCGCGTCGGTCGCCTCACGGGGATGCGGGTTGAGCTTTTGCAGTTCCCGCATGGCCGACAGCCCAAACGGCGTAGCGGCATTGCCCAGGCCCAGCACGTTGCACGCCAGGTTCATGCACACCGCGCCCATGGCCGCTCCGTCCCGCGAGAGCCCCCGAAACAGCGGGCTGAGCAAATGCGAGAGCCCCTTGGCCATCTTCTGCGCCAATCCGCTCTTGCGCGCAATCTCCATTATTCCCATCCACAGCATCATACCGCCCGCCATGGACAGCACGAGGTTGATCGCCTGGCCCGCGCCCTCCATCATCGCCTGCGAGAGCGCCGCTCCGTGCCCGGTGCACAGCCCGTAGGCCGTGCCCGCGAGGATCATGCCCATCCAGATCCAGTTGAGCATCGATTTGCACCTCCTTTGGGATACTGTATGCATGCGCCGGTGCAAATAGAGGTGCCGGCAGCGCTTGCGCGCGCCGCGGTTTTCGTCTATGCTGGAGGGGATCCTAAGCGAGGAGGAACGACCGAATGAATCACCTCAACTTTCTGTTCATCGTCAAGAGCCGCGACTTCGACCCTGCAGTGCACCATACGTGCATGGAG
>DXZF01000156.1 GCA_019415425.1 Bacillota bacterium
ATTCAAGGATGTTCCGCATACGTCGTTCCACGGCCTGCCGGTGCTGGCATCGGGCATCTGCGGCAAGCTCTCGTGCGATGTCATCGAGATGGTGGACATGCAGACGCACGCCGTCATCTTTGCACGCCTGACCGATACCGCGCCCGGCGACTGCCAAAACCCGATGACCTACAGCTACTACCACCGGGTCTTTAAGGGCAAAGCGCCCAAGAACGCCCCGACCTACCAGGCCGAGGCGGCGCCGCAGCAGGGCCAGACGCCGCGCTATGTGTGCGATATCTGCGGCTATGTATACGAGGGCGATCTGACCAAGGCGCCGGCGGACTTCGTCTGCCCCGTCTGCCACATGGACAAGTCCCACTTTCATCTGCAATAGGCCTCCCCACCGATGGGGTGGTTTCCCCTTCGGCACGCGTGTTACCGGGCGCGTGCCGTTTTCTTTTTCTGCGGCGGATATGTCGCTTTGTCCCACCGCCTGCCCGCGCTCTTTCGCCCCGCAATGGGTTGTATTGTGCAGCACGTGTTCTGTATAATGAATGACATCGTCTTCGCCTGTCATCAGGCCGGACACAATCCGTTTTGTCTAAAACGCATGGGAGGACCGTACGACATGCAACAGCCGATCAATTGCCTGCTGCCACTTACCGGCATCTTCAATGCCCGGGAACTGGGCGGATACGCCACGGTGGACGGGCGCCGCACCCGCACGCACCGCTATTTGCGCGCAGCCGCCACCGACCATCTGACGGCAGACGACCTGGCCTTTCTCTACGATTACGGCGTGCGCTGTGTGGTGGACCTGCGCTCGCACTACGAGGTGGAGACGCACCCCAGCCGCCTGCAGCACTTTCGCGACATCGCATACTATCACGTGCCGATGCTGGATCAGATGAATTCGCGCCGGCCCGAAGAGCGCGACCTGCCCCGGCCCGCCTCTGCAGACGAGGTCTACCGGGACCTGCTGCTGGACAGCCAGGCCGCCTTTGGGCAGGTGCTGCGCATCATGGCCGAGCACGTGCAGCACTGCACGCTGTTCCACTGCACGGCCGGCAAGGACCGCACGGGGCTGGTCGCCATGCTGCTGCTGTCCATCGCGGGGGTGGATGAAGCGACCATCGCGCGCGACTACGCGGCCAGCCAAACGTATCTCTCCTCGTTTACGCCGGCGCGTCTGCGCGAGCTGTCGGCGCTGGGCATGCAGCCGCTCCAGTACCAGTACATCCCCGATCCCATCCACATGCAGCGGGCGCTGTCGCTGCTGCGGGAGCGGTTCGGCTCCGTGCGCGCGTACCTGCTGCAGGCCGGCCTCACGGACGAAACCTTGGCGCTGTTGCGCCGCCACATGGTGGCATAACGTCGCATTGGGCAAAGGGGAAAGGGGACCGTATACACGGTCCCCTTTTCCCTTGAGAGAGAGTATGGGAAAGTCCCTATGTATGTAAACACCGCACAGGGCGCATGCCCTGCGGTGATGTGCGCCTCATTCGTAGCGCAGCGCCTCGATGGGCCGCAGCTTGCTGGCCTTGGCGGCGGGGTACACGCCGAAGATCACGCCGATCAGGCACGCGAACCCCAGCGCCAGCAGCGCCACCGGCACCGAGAGCGAAACGGTCATCTGCATCACCCGGCTGAGGATTGCCGTGCCGATGCCGCCTACGGCCAGCCCGATCAGCCCGCCCGATAGCGACAGCACCACCGCCTCGATCAGGAACTGGCTGAGGATGTCGGAGCGCCTTGCGCCGATGGCCTTGCGGATGCCGATCTCGCGCGTGCGCTCGGTGACGGATACCAGCATGATGTTCATGATGCCGATCCCGCCCACCAGCAGCGAGATGGCCGCGATGCCGCCCAGCATCAGCGACATGGTGGACAGGATGCTGTCCATGGCGTCCAGCAGTGTGGACTGGTTGAAGAGCGTGTAATTGTCTTCATCGCCGGTCTTGGTGTACAGGTACATGTTGAGCGTGCGCTCGGCCTCATCCACCGCTTCGCTGGACGTGGCGCTGGCATAGAACGAGGTGATCTGTGTCTGCCGCATCACGCGCTGTGCCGTCCCGTACGGGATCATCAGCCCGTCGTCCTGCGATCCCATCATGCTGCTGCCCTGCTCTTCCAGCACGCCCACGATCTCAAAGGCCAGGCCGTCCAGATACACCGTTTCGCCCACCACGTCCTGCGTGCCGAACAACTCCTGTGCAAGCGCCGTGCCGATCACCGCCACGTACGTGCGGTACGTGTCGTCGGTGGCCAGAATCGTGCGGCCGCTCTGCACCGCGTAGTTGCGGATGGCAAAGGTGTTCTCGCTCGCGCCTTCGACCGTGGCGCTCTGGTTGTTGGCGCCGGCCTTGACCGTCATGGTGGAGGAGAGCGTCGGGGCAATCAGCTCCACCCCGCCGGTGCCCTCCAGCTGTGCCAGCTCCTCGCGCGTGAGGTTCTCGCGCACGCTGGAAACCGACGCCATCAGCAGATTGCTGCCCATGGCGTTGATCTCGCCCGTGACGGTGTTGGTCGCGCCCTGCACCACGGAGACCAGCAGCGTCACCGCCACCACGCCGATGATGATGCCCAGCGCGGTGAGAAAGGAGCGCATCTTGTTGTCCCAGATGGCGCGCACCGCCATCTTGCAGGCCTGTGTAAGCTTCATGTTTGCCGCGCCCCCTCAAACAGGTGGCCGTCGGCAATGCGCACGCTGCGCCGCGCCCGCTGCGCCACCTGTGCATCGTGGGTGATCAGCACGATGGTGTGCCCCTGTGCGTTGAGCCGGTCCAGCATCTGCATCACTTCGCCGCCGCTTCTGGAATCCAGGTTGCCGGTCGGCTCGTCGGCCAGGATCAGCGACGGGTGCGTGACCAGCGCCCTTGCGATGGCCACCCGCTGCTGCTGGCCGCCCGAGAGCTCGTTGGGCCTGTGGTGCATGCGCTCGAGCAACCCCACGTCCGCCAGCGCCTGCTGCGCGCGCTCCCTGCGCTCCTTTTGCGGCACGCCCTGGTACACCAGCGGCAGCTCGACGTTGTCCAGCGCCGTCAGCTTTTGCAGCAAGTTGAACTGCTGAAACACAAACCCGATCTTCTCGTTGCGCAATCGGCTGAGCTGTTTTTCATTCATGGCGAACACGTCCTGCCCGTCCATGTAGTACGTACCGCAATCGGCCACATCCAGGCAGCCGAGGATGTTCATCAGCGTGCTCTTGCCGCTGCCGGACGGGCCGACAATGGCCACAAACTCGTGATCCTGCACCGTCAGCGACACGTCTTGCAGCGCGTGGACCACGTTGTCGCCCATATGGTATTCCTTGGTGATGTGCGAAAGTTCCAGCATGGCGCCTCCTATGGCCGCGCGGGGCGGCTGCCGCCGTTTGCGTCATCGCCGTTGCCCATATCCGGCGGATCGCCCTGCGGACGTTCGCCCTGCTGTCCGCCCATGCCGCCCATCTGCAGGCCGTTCATCATATTGGAAAGGGAATCGGAGGAGGTCACCGTCAGCGCGATCACGTCGCCCTCCTGCAGCCCCTGCGTCACCTCGGCATAGTCGTTGCCCACAAGGCCCAATGAGATGGGAAGCAGCGTGCCGGTATCCCCCTCGCCGCTGCCGTCATAGCTGCGCACGTAGGTCTGCCCGTCCTGCGTGACGATGGCCTGTACCGGCACCAGCACCGCGTCGTTGGCCTCGCCGGTCACGATCTGCGCCGTCGCGCTCATGCCGGCCGTCACGCCGTTTGCGTCGTCAAGTGCAATGACGACATCGTACGTGCTGACCCCGCCTGAGGCCGTGCCGATGCTGGAGATGTGCTGCACCGTGCCGGTGACGCTCTGTTCGTCCAGCGCGTCGATGCTGATCTGCGCCGTCTGGTCCAGCGAGATGCTGCCGATATC
>DXZF01000157.1 GCA_019415425.1 Bacillota bacterium
GGTTTGACGTGTACAACCTCAAGGGCGGGTACCGGCTGTACAGCGTACAGCAGGCGCTCAAGGGCTGAAGCTGCGGACAAAGGCGACGCCATAGGCGTCGCCTTTTTGATTTTGCGACGGCTGGGCGGACGCGCTGTGTGACGAACAGGCAATGGCGCCACGGGCCTGTACGGTGGACGATGGGGCGAGATTTTACAGCGAAGGCGCATGGACGGCAGATTGCACCCCAAAGGCATTCCGTACACACATGCGTTCATTGTGCAAAAAGCGCCATTGCGGGCGGCAACTTGACAGGGTGGGGAAAGGGACATAAAATGATGTATATACATCAATTGGGAGGAAGAGTATGTGCCGGACCGAGTGCTACTGCGCCAAGTTGAAACGCGGCGCAGCGGCAGTCTCAAAATACTATGACCGGCAGATGGCGGACAGCGGCATCACCATCAGCCAATACGGGATTCTGCGCAACGTCTCGAGGGCCAAAGAGGGCACCATCCAGGAGCTGGCGGATCTGTCGGAACAGGATAAGTCGACGATGGCCAGAATGGTCAAACCGTTGATGGCACGCGGGCTGATCTACGATGCAAAGCCTGCAGGCGCACGCAATAGCCGCATCCTCTTGACGCCGCAGGGAAAGCAGACGCTTGCACGCGCTACGGCCTGCTGGCAAAGGGCGCAGCAGCAGGTGGAGGCGGCGCTGGGGAAAGAGCGCATCGTGCAGATGGAGGCGGTGTTGAAAGCGCTGGAAGCGCTGTAAAGCCACCGGTTGGCAATTTTTATGCATTTAATGATGTATATACATCAAAAAGGAGGAGCGTGTATGACCTATTTGGACAGGGGAATCAGGGTCGGCCATTGGGACCTGGAGAATCGGTTGGTGATGGCGCCCGTCGCCATGGGAAAGTCCGATGCCGGGAAGGTGTCGCCGGCGCTGCTGGAGCAGTATGACGAGCGCACAAAGGGCGGCTATATCGGATTGGTTGTGATCGAACACAGCTTTGTCCGCGCAGACGGGCGCGCAAACCCCAACCAGCTCTCGGCTGCGGAGGACGCGGATATTCCGGGGCTGACAGCGCTGGCGCAGCGGGTGCACGCCAATGGAAGCAAGGTGATCTTGCAGATCAACCACGCCGGGGGCGCCGTCAAGGAA
>DXZF01000158.1 GCA_019415425.1 Bacillota bacterium
GTGGAACACACCGGCATCCGCGCCCTGCTGACGCGCTGTGTGACGTGCAACGAAACCGACGAGGCCTCCATCCGCCAGGGCGTGCAGCGCGCGGCCGACTGCTTTGCACAGTTTGACGGTGCGGCCCAGGGGCGCATTCGCGTGAGCATTGCGCCGCATGCCGAATACACGTGCAGCGCGCCGTTTTTGCGCGCGCTGGGGGAAAAGGCGCAGGAGCTGGGCGCGCGGGTGCACATCCACGTCTCTGAGACCAAAGAGGAGCACGAGCAGTGCAAGCAACGCCATGGCGGCCTGACGCCCATCGGGCTGCTGGATGCGCTGGGCGTGCTGGACAACCCGACGCTGGCTGCGCACTGCGTGTATGTGGATGCGCACGATTTGGCCATCATGCAACAAAAGCACGTGAGCGTGTTGCATTGCCCCGGCTCCAACCTGAAGCTGGCCAGCGGCATCGCTCCGGTGCCGGCCATGCTGGCACACGGGTTGCGCATCGCGCTGGGCACAGACGGTGCGGCCAGCAACAACAACCTGAACATGTTTGAAGAGCTGCAGGCCGTGGCCATGCTGCACAAGGGCACGTCGGGCGATGCGAGCATGGTTCGCGCGGCACAGGCGCTGCGCATGGCCACGCAAAACGGCGCACAGGCGTTGGGCCTATCCAGCGGCGTACTGGCGGCGGGGGAACCGGCGGACCTGATCATTGTGGACATCCACAAACCCCACATGATGCCGATGTACAATGCGCTGCACAACATCGTATACAGCGCGCAGGCAAGCGACGTGTGGATGACCATGGTGGACGGCAAAGTGCTGTACCACGATGGGTCCTATCAGACGCTGGACATTGAACAGATCCTGTACGAGGCCTCGCGCGTGGCCGCGCGCCTGGGCAGCTGAAAAATTCAGATATCAAGCGCCGCCCGCTCTTTCAGCGGCATTTTGCGGAAAGGGGAGAAGGGACCTGTGTTTAGACAGATGCGCCGGCACAAGCAGGCGTTGACGCATGAGGAGTCCATCGCCGTATTGCAGCGCAACACATCGGGCGTGCTGGCCGTATCGGGGGACGAAGGATATCCGTACGCCGTGCCGCTCAGCTATGTATACCGTGAGGGGAAGATCTACTTCCACTGCGCCCAATCCGGCCATAAGCTGGACGCCATCGCACGTAATCCCAAAGTCAGCTTCTGCGTGATCGATCAGGATCAGGTCGTGCCCGAAGCATACACGACCTATTTTCGCAGCGTCATCGCCTTTGGCAGCGCACGCGTGCTGACCGACGACGCCGAAAAGCGGCAGGCGCTCGAGTGGCTGGCTGCCCGCTATTCGCCCGATCACGAGCAGGGGCGCCTTGCGGAGATCGAAAAGCTGTTTGCGCAGGTTTGCATGGTGGAGATCACCGTTCTGCACATGACCGGTAAGGAG
>DXZF01000159.1 GCA_019415425.1 Bacillota bacterium
ACCACCAACATCCTGTTCATCGTCGGCGGTGCGTTTGACGGCATCGAGAAGATCATCGAGGCGCGCACCGGCAAAAAGACGATGGGCTTTGGCGCCGAGATTCAGCGCAAAGAGGAAAAGGAGATCGGGCAGACGCTGGAACAGATTTTGCCCGAAGATCTGCTCAAATTCGGCCTGATTCCGGAATTTGTCGGCCGGCTGCCCATCATCGTCACGCTGCACGAGCTGGACGAGAAGGCGCTGGTCAGCATCCTGACGCAGCCCAAGAACGCGCTGGTCAAGCAGTACCAGCGGCTGTTTGAGATGGACGGCGTGCAGCTGACCTTTGAACAGAGCGCGCTCAACGAGGTGGCCAAGGAGGCCATCGAGCGCAAGACCGGCGCGCGCGGCCTGCGGGCGATCCTGGAATCGCTGATGCTGGACGTGATGTTTGAAATCCCCTCGCGCAAGGACATCGGCGGTTGCGTGATCACGCGCGACACCGTATTGCACAAGAGCAAGCCCGGCCTGCTGCCCAAGCTCCCGGAACCGGGGCGCAAGGCAGTCGGCGACGGCGAATGAGGCAAATTTGCCTGGCCCCCGGGGCGATGCACCACGGGGGCCTTTTGTCCTATTGGGACAGCACACACGGGAGGTGTCACACATGCAAACCCTGCCGCTTCTGCCCCTGCGGGGCCTGACGGTATTCCCCTATATGACGCTGCACTTTGATGCCGGGCGAGAGAAGTCGCTGGCCGCGCTTTCGGCTGCCATGTCGGGCGATCAGCGCATCCTGCTGGTCTGCCAGCGCGCGCTGGATACGGCCGATCCCGGCCTGGCGGACCTGTACGCCATGGGCACCATCTGCACGGTCAAGCAGGTGCTGGCGCTGCCGGGCGACAACATCCGCGTGCTGGCCGAGGGCGTCATGCGCGCGCGGCTGGTGGCGTTTACCCGGGAGGAGCCGTACGTCCTGTGCCAGGTGGAGGAGATCGACCAGACGGCGGACGCCAACGGCATCCTCTCGGAGGAGGACGAGGCGATCATGCGCGTGCTGACCGGCATGATCGAGGAGATGGTGCAGCTGTCGGGCAAGGTCAACCGCGACACGCTGTTGACCATCGGCGCCATTTCGGACCCGGGCCAGTTTGCCGACGTGATCGCCTCGGACGTGCTGACCAAGGTGGAGGACAAGCAGACCATTTTGGAGATCGAGCACCCCATCGCGCGCATGGAGGCGCTGATGACCATCCTGCGCCGCGAGATCGACGTGCTGCGCATCGAACGGCGCATCCAGCAGCGCGTGCGGCGCTCCATCGACCGCTCGCAAAAGGAGTACTACCTGCGCGAGCAGATGCGCGCCATCGAAAAGGAGCTGGGCGAGAAGGATCACGCCACCGAGATGGACGAGCTGCGCCAGAAGGCCGAGCAGATGCCGCTGAGCGAGCAGGCGCGCCAGAAGGTCAACCGCGAGATCGACCGGCTCTCGCGCATGCAGGCCTCTTCGCCCGAGGCGTCGGTGTCGCGCACGTACATCGATACCATTTTGGAGCTGCCGTGGGGCAAGTACACCCAGGACGACCTGGACCTGACGCACGCCGAGGCCATCCTCCATGAGGACCACTTTGGCCTTGAAAAGGTCAAGGAGCGCGTGCTGGAGTACCTGTCGGTCGCCAAGCTCAAGCCCGACAGCCGCGGGCCCATCCTGTGCTTTGTCGGCCCGCCCGGCACCGGCAAGACCAGCATCGCCAGATCCATCGCGCGGGCGCTGGGCCGCTCGTTCTGCCGCATGTCGCTGGGCGGCGTGCGCGACGAGGCCGAGATCCGCGGCCACCGCCGCACGTACATCGGCGCCATCCCCGGCGCGGTGATGGAGCACATCCGCCAGGCCGGCACCATGAACCCGGTGTTTTTGCTGGACGAGATCGACAAGATGGCCTCGGACTTCCGGGGCGACCCCGCCAGCGCGATGCTGGAGGTGCTGGACCCCGAGCAGAACAAGAGCTTTAACGACCACTATCTGGAGCTGGATTTCGACCTCTCGCACGTGCTGTTCATCACCACCGCCAATTCGCTGGACACCATCGCGCGCCCGCTGTTGGACCGCATGGAGGTGATCGAGGTCTCCTCCTACACCGCCGAGGAAAAGGTGCAGATCGCGCGGCGCTACCTGTGCCAAAAGCAGGCGGAGCTGCACGGCCTTGCGATGGGGGAAGATCTGGTGCTGCCGGATGAGACGCTGATGGCGCTCATCCGCTCGTACACCGCCGAGAGCGGCGTGCGCAACCTCGAGCGGCAGATTGCGGCGGTGTGCCGCAAGGTGGCGCGCAAAATCGCGCAGGGGGAGGCGCGCCCGCAGACCGTGCTGCCGCAGGACCTGGATGCGCTGCTGGGCCGCGAAAGGGTGCACCACGACGCGCTGGACAAGCGCGACAAGGTCGGCGTGGCCACCGGGCTGGCGTGGACGGCCATCGGCGGCACCACCTTGCAGATCGAGGTGGGCGTCATGCCCGGCACCGGCAAGGTGGAGCTGACCGGCCAGCTGGGCGATGTGATGAAGGAATCCGCCATGACGGCCATCAGCTACCTGCGCGCGCACGCGCAGGCGTACGGCATCGACGAGGCGTTTTACCGGGAGAAGGATTTGCACATCCACATCCCCGAGGGCGCCACGCCCAAGGACGGGCCCAGCGCCGGCATCACGCTGGCCACGGCGGTGCTCTCGGCGCTGACGGGGCAGAAGGTGCGCGGCGATCTGGCCATGACGGGCGAGATCACGCTCACCGGGCGCGTGCTGCCGGTGGGCGGCATCCGCGAAAAGCTGCTGGCCGCGCTGCGCGAGGGCGTGCACGAGATCGTATTGCCCGCGCAAAACGAGCGCGACCTGCTGGATATCGACGAACAGCTGCGCGCGCAGCTGTCCTGCACGCTGGTCGAGCGCCTGGACCAGGTGCTGGAAAAGGCACTGGTCAGGGAGGGGTGATCGCATGCGGATCGTGCGCGCACAGATGGTGCAGTCGTTCTACACGCCTGCGCAGTACAGGGACGGCGGCCTGCCCGAGATTGCGATCGTGGGCCGCAGCAACGCCGGCAAGAGCAGCCTGATCAACGCGCTGTGCGGCAATAGGAAGCTGGCGCGCGTCTCGGGCGCGCCGGGCAAGACGCGCAGCATCAACGGCTTTTTGATCAACGACGCGTTTTTGCTCATGGACCTGCCGGGCTACGGCTTTGCCAGAAGGAGCGCGGCGGAGCAGAACAGCTGGCGCCAACTGGTGGAGGGCTATCTGCAGCAGACGCGCTCGCTCATCCACCTGCTGCTGCTGTGCGATATCCGCCACGACGTCAGCGCCGGCGACGTGCAGATGGCGCAGTGGCTGCAGTACTACGGCATTCCCTTTACCCTCGTCGCCACCAAGGTCGACAAGCTCGCCAAGAGCAAGCGCCCCATGCAGATCCAGAAGCTCAAAAAGCAGCTGCAGGCGCGGCAGGCGCTGGGCTTTTCCGCGCTCGAGGGCGTGGGCAAGGACGCGCTATTGGCGGAGCTGGAGCGCATCCTCGCACAATCTTCACACCCGCAGGCTCAGGAAAAAGGGGAATAGGGATTGACAGAAGCGTAAAAAACATTTAAGAATAATCGTGGCATAGCCGCTTTCGAAAATGTGATGCAGGATGTGTGAAGATGAAACGATCCAAATGTCCCCGTTGTGAACTCAACTACGTGCGCCCCGGGCAGACGCTGTGCGACGTCTGCATGCGGGAGCTGGGCAAGGTGCCGGTTCAGGAGGAGCCGGAGGAGATCTGCCCGGCGTGCAATGAACACCCCGTCGTGCCGGGCGAAGAGCTGTGCAAGTTCTGCCTGCGCGAAAGGCAGCGGCTGGAGAGCGCCGAGCTCGCCGCCGACGAGGCGGACGAGGAGGAAGAGGCCGCTTCCATGGAGGGAACCGCGATCGAAGCGGTGGACCCCGATGCGCTGGAGGGGCTGGAGCTGGACGGCGATGACGAGGAGATTCCCGAGACCGAGCTGGACGAGATCGATACCGAGCTGGGGCTGGATGAAGAAGAGGAGGAGGACGACGAAGACCTTCTGGATTGAGTCCGAACGCTTTGGCGTCCGCAAAAGACCGTATGGCCATTTTTGCAATTGCTGACCTGCATCTCTCCCACGCTGAAAAGAAGGCGATGGACGTATTCGGCCCGCAGTGGAAGGACCACTGGCAACGCATCGCCGCCGCGTGGCAGCAGAGCGTGCAGCCGCAGGACGTCGTGCTCATCCCCGGAGATATCAGCTGGGCCATGCAGGCCCAAAACGCGCAGCCGGACCTGGACGCCATCGGCGCCATGCCGGGGCACAAGGTGCTGCTGCGCGGCAATCACGATTACTGGTGGGGCTCGCTCTCGCGCGTGCGGGCGATGCTGCCCCCCGGCACGTTTGCGCTGCAGAACGACTGCGTCGCCACGCCGTACGGCGCGGTGTGCGGCACGCGCGGCTGGGTGGTGCCCGGCTCCGCCAACTTTGGCGAGCCGGATCAGAAGATCTACGCGCGCGAGGTGCAGCGCCTTTCGCTCTCGCTGGCGGATGCGCGCAAGAAGGGGCTGGACGTGTGCGTGGTGATGATGCACTTTCCCCCCTTTAACGAGCGGCGCGAGGACAACGGCTTTCTGCAGCTGTTCAAGGCCCACGGCGTCACGCGCGTGGTGTACGGGCACCTGCACGGCAAGTCGCTGCGCAGCGCCTTTGAGGGCGAGCACGACGGCGTCACGTACGAGCTGGTGTCGTGCGATCACCTGCGCTTTGCGCCCAAGCGCATTTTGGGGTAGGGCCGCCCGCCGGGTGCGCTGCCGGCCTGGCTCGGCGTGCGCGCAGAAAATAGCCGGATGGAAAAAAGACACCGTCAGGTGTCTTTTTTGTTTGTCTCGCATATGCAATCAGACTGCCAATGGATGTACAAGTAGAATAGTTCCAGCAAAATGCCCGACATTTCATCGCGCGTGCGTAGACCTGCACGGGTCAGGTGATCAAACAGGGGACTATCTTGTGCGAGAAGGTGATTGCGAATCCAAAGTCCCAGGGAAAAGTGATGGAGCGTTGCAACCTCCCGGAAAGGGCATTGCATCAGCGTTCGCAGCATCTGTATATCAAACGCCTGTGATATTCTCTCAAAACAAATCAGAATTTCGACCAGTAAGCGCATAAAAGCATTCCCCCTTCCTCATATTACCGGATATTCCGGCAAAAAACAATGCTGGATGAATGGGTGTGATTTTATGAGGCTGAGGTGGAAAAATGCATCAGAGATTGCGAGACTTACGCGAAGATAAAGACTATTCACAAACGGATATGGCAAACATTTTACATATTGGACAGTCTACGTATTCTGATTATGAGTTGGGGAAACTAAACATTCCCATTCCGGTACTCAAGAAGTTGGCCATTCTATTTGATACCAGCATTGATTATCTGCTGGAACTGACCGACGACCCCACGCCGCCCCCGCGCGCCGACAGGGCCGGGCGGTAGCGGGCCGTCTGCACAAGACCAAGCGCCCGGGACGCAAAAAACGCGTCCCGGGCGCTGTCGTCTCTGTGGCGGATTTATCCTTCGGCCAGCGGGTATGCCCAGCAGCTGCCCGGCGTGCCGTCGATGGCGCCGATGCAGCATTCGCGGAACAGCTGCAGCTGCTTCTGCACGCCAATTGCCCCGGTGACGAACGGGTTCTGCACGTGCTCCAGCCGGTTGCGCATCAGCGCCAGCTTTTCCACGCCGTTGTCGTAGAAGGGGTGGTTGCTCAGCACCGCGTCCGCCCCGCGCGCCCGGCACACCGCTTCAAAGCGGTCCAGCGAGCGGAAATACGCCGCCAGCAGCGTCGGCTCCACCGGCGGATTGGTGCCGCCCCACATC
>DXZF01000016.1 GCA_019415425.1 Bacillota bacterium
ATGGAAAAGAGCACCTTGCGGTGCTCCGTTTACTCGCTTGGAAACAACGGCAGCGCTTGGTCCAACACAAACGAGGCAATCTCCTCCTTGCTGGCCAATGGATGTTTCTTTTGCGTTCCGTCCTTCTTGTAGATTGTGACGATATTGGTATCCGTTCCAAACCCGGCGCCCGCCTGTGTGACGTCGTTGGCCACGATCATATCCAGCTTTTTGCGGGCCAGCTTGTCCATGGCATAGCGCCCCACCTCGTGCGTTTCGGCGGCAAATCCCACGATTACCTGGTGCTTTTTATGCTCAGCCACCGCAGCCAAAATATCGGGGTTGGCAATCAAATCCAGCGTCAGCGCCGCATTCTGGGTCTTTTTGATCTTGTGATCGCTGGGGTACGCCGCCCGGAAATCGGCCGGTGCAGCACACTTGACCAGCATATCACAGGCATCCAGCCGCTCCAGCAGCGCGTGCATCATCTGTTCGGTCGTCTCTACCTCTACACAGTGTACCCCGTACGGCGGCGTGAGGCTCACCGGCCCGTGAATCAATGTGACCTCCGCGCCGCGGCGCTTTGCCATCTGGGCTACGGCAAAGCCCATCTTGCCCGAGGAATGGTTGGAGATATAGCGCACCGGGTCGATCGCCTCGCGCGTCGGCCCTGCCGTGACGATCAGCCGTTTGCCCGCATAGTCTTTACGGGCATACAGCAGGTCCTGCACTGCCTCGACGATCACCGCCGGTTCCTCCATGCGGCCATAGCCGATATCCCCGCACGCCAGCCTTCCCGCAGCCGGGCCCACCACATGTACGCCCGCCACTTCCCGCAGCAATTGCATATTGCGCTGGGTGATGGGGTTCTCCCACATGTTTTCGTTCATCGCCGGCGCAAGGAGCACGGGCGCCTTGGTCGCCAGCAGCGTCGTGGTGAGCATGTCGTCTGCAATGCCGCCGGCGTATTTGGCGATGACATTGGCCGTAGCCGGAGCGACCAAAAACACGTCGGCCCGTTTGGCCAGTGCAATGTGCTCCACTTCCCATGGCGTCTCTCGTTGGAACATGTCCACGCACACGGGGTGATTGCTCAGCGTTTCAAACGTGAGCGGCGCGACAAATTCTGTAGCGTGCTGTGTCATGATGACATACACATCCACATTGGCTTTGACAAGCCGTGAGACGATCTCCGCGCTCTTGTACGCGGCAATTCCGCCCGTCACCCCCAGCACGACGGTCTGTTTGGCCAATTCAAGCCCTCCTGATTCGCTCGTATGTCACCTTGTCCTCATAGATCTCTTCCACGGCAAGGCTCACCGGTTTCATATCCTCTTCCTTGGTCTCAATCAGCGGCGCATCGCCTGCAACCAGCTGGCGGGCGCGCTTGGCGGCCATGACCACCAGCGTATAGCGGCAATCTACTTTCTCCAAAAGCTCGTTCATTGGCGGATCGATAATCATTGTACATCCCTCCATGTCTGTTGCACGCGCTCAATGCAGCGCGCCGTTTTGCACGATTCAGCCGTCTTGATAGCGATCAACTGTTCCAGTGCAATGTCCAATTCGTCGTTGACGACGATGTAATCGTATTGATCGGCCAGCGCCATTTCCCCTTTGGCCGTCTCCAGGCGCCGTTGAATCTGTTCGTCCGTCTCGGTGCCGCGGTTGCGCAGGCGCTGTTCCAGCACGGCAAACGAGGGCGGCGCGATGAAAATGAGCACGGCCTCCGGCATCTTCCTGCGGACGTTCTGCGCGCCCTGCACGTCGATGTCCAGCAACACGTTCATCCCGTGGTCGAGCAGGCTCTGCACGCGCTTTTTCTGCGTGCCGTAGCGATTCATCCCGAATACCTCGGCATATTCGACAAACGCATCCTGTGCGATCATCTCATCGAACTGTTGCGGCGTGACAAAGTCGTAGTGTACGCCGTCCACTTCCCCGGGACGCGGCGCGCGCGTCGTGGCTGAGACCGAAAACTGCGTATCGCTGCACCGGTCCAACAGCGCCTTGCAAAGCGTCCCCTTTCCGGTGCCCGAAGGCCCGGAGATCACCAGCAATGTCCCCCTGTTCTGCATGCGTTCAATCCTCGATTTCCTCATCGCGTTCGCTCATGCGGTTGGCCACGGTCTCGGGCTGTACAGCCGAGAGAATGACGTGGTCGCTGTCCGTGACGACAACCGCGCGCGTACGCCGCCCATAGGTCGCATCGATGAGCATCCCGCGATCCCGTGCGTCTTGGATGATCCGTTTGATGGGGGCGGATTCTGGGCTTACGATGGCGATGATTCGGTTGGCAGAGACGATGTTGCCAAAGCCGATGTTGATCAATCGGATGCTCATGCAAAGTACCTCCCAAAACAAATGCTATTCAATATTTTGTACCTGTTCGCGCATCTTTTCCAATTCGCTCTTGACGGCGATGACGCTCTGCGCAATCTCTTTGTCGTTGGCCTTGCTGCCAATGGTGTTGATTTCCCGGTTCATCTCCTGCACGATGAAATCCAGTTTGCGTCCGGCGGCCTCCTGCTGCAACAGCGTCTGCTCAAACTGATGCAGGTGGCTGTGCAGGCGCACCAGTTCTTCATCGATGGCGCGCTTGTCGGCCAGGATGGCCGCCTCGGTCAGGATGCGCTGGCGAAGCGTTTCGTCCGCTTCGATGTACTCCTGCATCTTCTGCGTCAACCGGTCCTTTGCCGCCTGTTCGATTCCAGGCGCCGCCTGCTCGATCTCTGCCACATACGCGCGCACATGCTCGGTCTTTTGCAGCAGGTCCTGCTGCAGCCGTCCTCCCTCTTTTTGGCGCATGCTGCACAGCATCAAGAGCGCCTGCGAGAGCGCCTGTGAGAGCACCTGCCACACCGCCTCTTCGTCTTCTTCCGCCTCCTGCACCGTCAGCACCTGCGGGTAGCTGGCCAGCGTAGTCAGCGAAACGGCATCGATCAACCCCGTTGCCTCCGAGAGCGTCTGGAGCGCCTGCCGATACGAGCGTGCCAGCGCCTCATCCACCAGCACTTCGGCATGATCCTCGCGCCTGTTTTTGTAGTTGACATAGACGTCTACCTTGCCCCGTCCCAGCGAAGCGGCGATGCTCTGCCGCATGCGCTCTTCCAGTGCGCCCAGCGAACGCGGAATGCGAAACGAAAGGTCCAGATAGCGACTGTTGACCGCCTTTATTTCCACCGTGGCCTCACGGCCGTCTATGCAGGCGGTTCCGCGGCCAAAGCCTGTCATACTATTCAAAACCGGTCTCCTCCGTCTTTTGGCTATTCGATCAAGCTATTATACCACAACTTCCCGATCCGCTTCAAATCAGCAGGTCATTTTCACTGTACATTTTGTACAGTTCATCGGTACGTGGCGGCGCGAGCGGCCGCGTTTGCCCATCCGTACACCGGATGGACAGGCCCTGGTCTTTGGCGCACGTATGGCCGATGATCGTCGCTTCGATGCCCTTTTGGGTCAGTGCGTGGACCATCTGCCAACCGTTTTTGGCCGCGATGAGCATGCAGCCCGAAGAGATCAACCGCAGCGGATCCAGCATCCATTCGGTGCACAGGGCGCGCGTCTGCGGCAACAGCGGAATCTTTTCCTCTTCAACGATTCCTCCACAGCCGCTGGCGGTGCACAGCTCGTGTACGGCGCCCAGAATCCCTCCCTCGGTCACATCGTGCATGGCTGTGGCGCCCTGCCTGGCCGCGATCGTGCCCTCCTGGATCACCGAGAGCTGTTCGGACAGCTGCAGACAAATCCGGTACCCGTCTTCGCCCAGGATCTGCCGCGCGCGCTTTGCAAAATCCAGTGCGAGCAGATAGGTGCCCTCGATTCCCGCCGTTTTGGTCATGATCAGCGCGTCGCCGGGCTTGGCCCCCGAAGTGCGTATGAGCCTCGTGTGCTTGCAGGCGGCCAACACCGTGGCGCATACGACCGGGCGCGCAACGGCATCCGTCACCTCCGTATGCCCGCCGATGATCTCCACATGTAACTGCTGGGCCGTCTGCTGCGCCTGCCGTACGATCTGTTCAATCTCTTCCAGCTGCGTGCGTGCCGGCACCAGCAGCGTCAGCAATAGCGCCACGGGTTCGGCTCCGCTGGAGGCGGCGTCGTTGCAGTTGACCTGCACGGCCAGCCGCCCCAGATCCCGTTGTGCGGCGGTGATGGGGTCGCACGAAACCACGCACAGCGCATTGCCAAAATTGAGCGCGGCGCAATCCTCTCCCACGCCGGGGCGCAGCACGACTTCCTCGCGCGTGTGCCGCAGGTGCGCGAGCACCGCGCTTTGCAGTTGCTCGTTGGTCAATTTGCCCAGCCTCATGCCCGTTTCTCCTCGCCAATCCAGTCCAAAAACGCCTGCTCCGTCAGCACGCGGATCCCCAGTTGCTCCGCCTTTTTCAGTTTGCTGCCCGCCTTTTCACCCGCCACGACCAGCGTCGTCTGCCCGGTCACGCTGTCCAGCGTCTGGGCGCCGTGGGCCTGTGCCAACGCCCGCGCCTGGCTGCGCGTCATCGTTTGCAGTGTGCCGGTAAAGACGATGCGCTCTCCTAAAAGCGTGCCTGCCGCTTGCGCGGCCTGCCCTGCTTCGCGCTTGGGATCGATGCCGTGCGCCACAAGCGCTTCCACCAGTGCACGCGTTTGCGTATCGGCAAAGAAGTCCACAATGCTCTGCGCCACAATGGGGCCGATATCCCGCATCTGTTCCAGCGTCTCTCTTTCGGCCCGCATCAGCGCGTGCACATCCTCAAACGCCTCGGCAAGCTGCCGCGCCGTCTTTTTGCCGATGTTGGGGATGCCAAGGGCAAACAGAAATGCGTCCAGCGGCCTGTGCTTGCTCTTTTCGATCGAGGCGATCAGCTTTTGCGTCTTTTTCTCCTGAAACCCTTCGAGCGGCAACAGCTGCTCGGCGGTCAGGTCGTACAGCTGCGGCGCATGCCGAAGGCCCAGTTCATCCATAAACAGCGAGAGCGTCTTTTCGCTCAGCCCCTCGATATCCATCGCCTCACGCGAGCAGAAGTGCGTGAGCGCATACAGCAGCTGCGGCTTGCAGTCCACGTGGTTGGTGCAGAAGATGTGCGCGCCGCGCCACTCCACCGGCGCCCCGCAAAACGGGCAGACCGTGGGTGTCTCAATCGGCGTGCCCTCTTCGCCCGTGCTGCCCATGATCTCAGGGATGACGTCGTTGCTGCGCCGTACCCACACTTCCCCTCCCACCTTGACGCCCTTACGGGCGATATCGCCGGGGTTGTTGAGCGTGGCGCGCGCGATGGTCGCCCCGCCGATCTCCACGGGTTCAAGGTGTGCCAGCGGCGTCAACTTGCCGGTACGGCCCACGTCCCAGCTGACCGATACCAGGCGCGTGACGGCCTCTTCGGCCTCAAATTTGACGGCCATGGCCCAGCGCGGGAATCGATCGGTATACCCCAGCGCCTCGCGCGTGGCAAAATCGCACACCTTGATGACCATGCCGTCGGTCAAAAAGTTTTCCCGATGACGTACCTCGTCAAATGCCATGGCCGCTTCAAACGCCTCCTTGGCGCTGTCAAACGTCTGGCGCAAAGAGGAAGTGCGAAAGCCGTTCTCCTGCAAAAAGTCGAACATCTCAAATACATCGGCAAAGTCTTTTCCCTCGATGTATCCCACCTGGTAGAAAAAGGCGTCCAGCTTGCGCGCCGCCGTCTCCTTGGGGTCGAGGTTGCGCAGCGCTCCGGCCGCCGCATTGCGCGCATTTTTCAGCGGTTCGTGCCGCTTGTCGCGGTTGTACGCTTCAAACGAGGTCAGCGGCATGTACCCCTCGCCCTGCACCTCAAACGTGCCCAAAAAGGGGACCGACAGCGGGATGGAGCGGATGGTCTGCACCTGCTGCAAGATCTCTTCGCCCGTAACGCCGTTGCCGCGCGTCGCCGCGTGGATGAGCTGCCCATCGCGGTACGTCAGGTTGATGGTCAACCCGTCGATCTTGTACTCCAGAATGTACCGCAATGGCGGCAGGCCCTCATGCGCCTCCCACAGCTTCTGGATGCGCTGTTCCCAGGCAAGCACCTCTTCAAGCGTCTTGCACTTGTCCAAACTCCACAGCCGGCGCAGATGCGTATGCGGCGCAAAGGCCGACAGCGGCTCGCCACCCACACGCCGTGTAGGCGAGTCGGGCAGCACGACGCCGCTCTCGCTTTCCATGCGCAGCAGTTTGTCGTACAGTGCATCGTATTGTCCATCCGGCACGATGGGATCGTCCAGCACGTAATAGGCGTGCGCATATCGGTTGAGCAGATCCACGATCTGCCGCATGTCCTCAGCCATCTATTCCACCTTCTTCATCGCTGCGTATTTGAGGGCGATCCGTTTGACGCCCTTTTGTGCGAAGTCGATTTCCGCCACGAGCCCGTCGCCCGTGCCCGTCACATCCAATACCGTGCCGGCGCCAAAGGCGGGATGGAGCACATTGTCTCCCGCCGTCAGCTTTAACATCTCGCGCTTGGGCGAGGAAAACGACGGCGGCTTGGTGGCGGTAAAGCGGGGTCCCTGTACGCGCGGCCGCGCTTTGGGGATGTCCAGATCGGCAAACGGCGTGACCACGCCGCCCGAAACGTCGTTGCGCTCCACGCCGTCCTGCGGCAGCTCCTGCAAAAAGCGCGAGGGCGGGTTGTGGCTGGTGCTGCCAAACAGGCCGCGTCCCAGCGCATAGGTGATGTACAGCCTGTCCATGGCGCGCGTGATGCCGACATAGCACAGCCGGCGTTCCTCCTCGATGGCCTGCTGATCGCCCAGTGAGCGAAAATGCGGGCACAGTCCTTCTTCCAACCCGGCGAAGAACACCACGGGGAATTCCAGTCCCTTGGCGCTGTGCAACGTCATCAGCGTCACCGCATTGGCATTTTCTTCGTATCCGTCCACATCTGAAACCAATGCGATATTGCCCAGGAACTCCTCCATGGTATCCCCGGCGTTCTGCTCAAAATACTCTTTGACAGCCGTGACGAATTCCAGGATGTTTTCCGCGCGCGCCAACGCCTCTTCCGAGCCATCGTCCACGTACTGGCTGACCAATCCCGTCTGGTCGATCACCTGCCGGACGTACGCTTCGGGCGAGAGCAGGGCGGACTGCGCCATCAGGCGGATCATCTGGCGCGAAAAATCCTCCAGTTTCTGCGCCGTACGGGCCGGCGTGAGGTGCTGCGAAGCCCGGCACACGACATCCCACTCGCTCACATCGTTTTCCACCGAGGCCGCGCGGATCTTTTCCAGCGTGGTATCGCCGATGCCGCGCTTGGGCACGTTGATGATGCGAAACAGCGAGACGGCGTCGTTGGGATTTTGCAAAAAGCGCAGGTAGGCCACAAGGTCCTTCACTTCGCGCCGGTCGTAAAACTTCATGCCGCCAATGACGCGATACGCAAGGCCGGCGCGCGTCATTGCCTCTTCAATGGCGCGGCTCTGCGCGTTGGTGCGGTACAGCACCGCAAAGTCCTTCAAATGGTAATCGCGCAGCAGCGCGTCAATCGTCTCTACGATATACGTGGCCTCTTCGCGCTCGCCCACGCACTTGTGCACCTGCACGGGCGTGCCGTCGTTTCGGTCGGTCCAGAGCGTCTTGCCCTTGCGCCCCTTGTTGTGCGCGATGACGGCGTTGGCGGCGTTGAGGATGGGAGCGGTCGAGCGGTAGTTCTGCTCCAGGCGAATCACTTCGGCATTGGGGAAGTCGCGTTCAAAGTCCAAAATGTTCTGGATGTCCGCACCGCGCCAACCGTAGATGCTCTGGTCGTCGTCCCCTACCACGCACAGATTGCCGTGCGCGGCCAGCATCTTCACCAATAGGTACTGTGCCCGGTTGGTATCCTGGTATTCGTCGACATGGATGTACGAAAACCGCTCGCTGTAGAAGGCGAGCACGTCGGGATGGTCGGCAAACAGCTGCACGGTCTTGACCAGCAGATTGTCAAAATCCATGGCGTTGTTGGCCATCAGCTGCCGTTCATACAGCGCGTACACGTCTGCGCACGTCTGCCGCCACAGATCGCCCTGCCTGCTCTGCCTGAGCCCTTCCGGGGTGAGCATGTGGTTCTTGGCCTCTGAAATGGCGGCCATGACAGAGCGCGGCGCAAACTTCTTCTCGTCCAAATTCAACTGCCGCAGGCACTGTTTGATCAACCGCTGCGCATCGTCGGTATCATAGATGGTAAAGGACTTGCTGTACCCCAGCTTCTCGGCCTCCTGCCGCAGGATGCGCACGCACATGCTGTGGAAGGTACAGATCCACATGTGCGACGCTTCATCGCCAATGAGCGCCGTGATGCGCTCTTTCATCTCGCGTGCCGCCTTGTTGGTAAATGTGATGCACAGGATGTGAGACGCCCACACGCCCTGCTCCACCAAATACGCGGCGCGATGCGTGAGCGTACGCGTCTTGCCACTGCCCGCACCCGCCAGAATCAGCACCGGGCCCTGCGTGTGTTCCACGGCCCTGCGCTGCATCGGGTTCAAAGTATTCAGGTCCATCATTTCCTCCTTTGGCTGCAAAAAAAAGCACGCAAAAGCTGTAGCCTTTGCGCGAACTTGCGCGTAAAACGCCTGTAAGTTCTATTTGATGCGCGCCAGCACCATATCGTATCCGCCTGCGCCGTACACCACGCAACGGTTGACGCGGCTGATGGTCGCCGTGCTGGCACCGGTACGCTTGCTGATCTCCTGATAGGTGATCTTTTCGCGCAACAGCTTGGCCACCTGCAGGCGTTGCGAAAGCGCCTGCAACTCTGAAATGGTGCAGATATCTTCAAAAAACGCGTAGCACTCCTCGCGGTTTTTGAGTTGCAAAATCGCATCGTAGAGATCGTTCAGCTCTTTGGATTCCATCTTGTTATGCATTGCAATCACGCCCCCTACGCTGTTTGATTCTATTTTAGCACAAGACTGTCGTTTGTTAAAGGGCTAAATTGCTCTATGTTCTGGGGCAACGCACTTTTTCCATGCCGGCGATGGACACCTCATAGGCGATTTTGTCCTGAATCTGCCCATCGGCCAGGCGTTTTTGATACGCGCGGGACTGGAACCGGCCAAACACGCGCACGCAATCCCCCACCGACAGCGTGCCGGCAAAGCGCGCGTTGCGTCCCCAGGCAATGGCCGGGATGTAATCGCTCTTGCCATAGGAGCGATTGACGGCCAGCAGCAGATCTGTGATCTCGCGGCAAAACGGCGTCATGCGGTACACGGGGGGCTTGCAGATATGCCCGGTAAAGCGCACGGTATTGACGGCGTTATGCGTGCTGTCCACGACGGTCAGCTGCCTGGCAAACAGCGTGACAACGAGCCGGTTGGCGCCGTGCACGACCTTGTTATAGCTGCGCACCTGCCCATCCACCAGCAAAAACGCCCCCTTTTTGACGCTCTTGCCCATCAGCCGCTCGGATGCCGTGATGGGCAGGTAATCGGCGCAGTCCGACAGGCGCGGTACACGCAGGGTGAACAGATAAAATGTTTCCCCGTACAGGCGATGTGAAAACGTGGGTTGTTCCGTCACGCAGCCGCATACCTGCGCGCGGTTTTCCAGGTTCTGTTCCAACGGAGCGCCTCCTTTGCCTTTGTTTGAATGTATGCAGTTTTTTCTACATTCATGCAAAGGAAAAGCACGCGCTTGTGCTGCAAAACGCTGCAGAAAGCGCGTGCAATGACACCCCGGATCACATCGATTTATGTGGCGGTAAACAGGCGGTGCACACCCGTCACCAAATCGTCAAACAGTGCAAATACCAGGGGGGAGCCCTTGCCCTTGAGCGTCTCGGAGGGAATCTCTACCGCTGGTACCTGGGTCGACGTACCGCGCGCCTGTGTGAGCACAAAGATATCCTGCAGCGTGCACGGTCCGGCAAAGACCAATGTGCTGCCGTTGCTCTCGTCCTTTTGGAAGGCAAAGGTACGCACGCCCTTGCCGTTGCGCTTTTGCGGCTCAATCCAGTCCACCGGCGTGCGCTTGCTGTACCCGCGATCGCTCACCAGCACCAGTTCCTGCCCCGGCTTCACCTGCAGCGCCGCGATGACGGCATCCCCGTCCTCCAGTACAATGCCCTTGACACCCGCGGCACTACGCCCCTGTTGTGGCAACTCTTCATTGGCAAAGCGAATGGCGTTGCCCTTTTGCGTCAGCAGCAGGATTTGCGCAGTCTCTTGGAGCATTTGTACCGACAGCACGCGATCGCCGTCCTTGCGTCCGCAGGCCAGCAGCTTGCCGCGCTTTGCCTGATATTCCTTGGCCGGCGTGCGCTTGACCATGCCGTTTTGTGTGAAGAACAGCACGTCCGGCATGTCCTCTTCCACCAGCAGCATGGACACCACTTTTTCCCCGTGCACCAGGCCAGAGAGCAGATTGGCCGCGTTCTGTCCGCGGTCCTTGAGCTTGCACTCGGCAATCTCCTGTGCTGTGACGGCGTAGACATTGCCCAGATCGGTGAAAAACCGCACCTTGTCCAGCGTCATGCAGCGCAGGCTGATGGCCGTATCTTCCCCGCCCTCGGCCGCGTGTTTTCCTGTGGACTTCGCGTTGATGCGTTTGACGTATCCGCCCACCGTCAACAGCACGTCGCACGGCTCACTCTCTTGGGGATGCTCCAGTTGTACGGCGGGCGCATGTTCAAACGACGTCAGCACGCATCGGCGTGGAACGCCGTGTTTTTTGGCAATCTCGCGAAGTTCGCGCACGATGACCTGCACCAACTTCTTCTCGCTGCCCAAAATGGCGCGCAGCTCTTCGATGAGCGCGCACACCTTCTCGTATTCGCGTTGCAG
>DXZF01000160.1 GCA_019415425.1 Bacillota bacterium
CGCAAATGCATCCGCATTTGCTTGGGGGGGGATTGCGCCCTGTCCCGTCTTGCGTTGCAGCACAGTCCCCGCCGCGTCCGCGAGCTGCCGCTCTCAGGGCTTCTTTCCCCTGTGCGATGCACCGCGCGCTCTTGCGCCCGGGAAAGGCGCCGCTCTGCCCCACAACACCTTCACGCACTGCCATTGGCGCAAGTGCGCCTGCCCCTGCGGTTTCCCAAGGGCATCATGCCATTGGGTCGGGTGTTGGCTCACATAGGTACAGGCTTTCGATCATAATCCACACTGCCATCTGAAACCCCTTGGCAAAGGCTTCACTCGTTGCCTTGGAGGCGATCAACTCTTCATCGTCCAGAATGCGCAACAGTACCTTGCGCTGTTCCCTATCCAGTACTGCGCGCAGCGTCTGCAGGTTCTTTTCCACGCGCTGTCGCTCCTCCTGATATTTACTCGGCCTGTGCCAGTAACCAAACCTCTCTGCCAACCCAAAATTCATCCAATCTCATCCATCATTATAATATCAAAAATTATCATTATAATGATGGATTTTATCTCTATAGTGGTTTTTTGTCAAACATTTTTCGTCGCTCTGTTGAAAAAAATGATCTCTATCGGTAGCATAATGATCATGAGAAATGCATTCCGGAGGAACAAAATGCTCAATAGCTATCTTCGTCACAGAATGGCAGATCAAAAGATAGATGATATAACAGAACTCATGCGACTTTCTGGCGTTACCAGAAACACGATCAATAAGCTCTATCGCAATAGCAACCTCGAAACCGTGAAAATAGAAACGTTGATACGGCTTTGCGATGCGTTGAAGTGCAACCTTTCGGATTTGATTGAATACACCTGCGAATCAAAGGAATAACGCTCGCACAAAGCAGATTTTCCCTGCCCATATGCGCCAAAACGGCCGCCTGGCAATTGGCGGCCGTTTGACATGGTTGCACAAAGTATACACCCCATCGCCTGTCTTTCCACAGCAAACGCGAGACGCGTTTGCGGCCATGGGGTCTGGGGATGCAATCCCCAGCAGGGTCCTTCGGGATGAAATCCCTAGGCGGGTTTCAAGGGCAGCACCCTTGGCCGGGCCTGGGCAGCCCAGGCGAAGGCGCGGGGGCAAGGCCCCTGCCCTGTTTTAAGAAGCGGATTGCTCCTCGAGCCACAGCTCGATGCCGCGCACGCACTTGTTGCTAAAGTGCTCCCCTTCTTTGGGGGCGTAGCACTCCCCGCCCTCCCCAAAGGCGCAGTGGGTCAGGCAGTGCAGCGGGCATTGCAAAAACTCCGCGAGTTCCCGGTTGGTCATGTTGCGAATCTTCTCTCCGTGCGTCATGCAGATCCCTCCTCAGGAGCATCCAGATTCAGGGAATTCCCAGCGTCCCTGTCTTACGCTATCTCTATCCTCATTGTACGCACGCTTACTTTGTCATGTCAATGCAAACATCTTTCGATTGTTGAACGATGGGTTTAGCGCAAGTTGTTGTGAAAAAGATAACAACGACGGCTTTTACAGTTGTTTACACTGTTTTACCTTTATCGTCCGGCAAAGGCCAACCACCGTATATGTA
>DXZF01000161.1 GCA_019415425.1 Bacillota bacterium
CAAAAACGCGTGCATGGTGGGCTCCACCTTGCTCTTGAGCAACGCCTTTTTGACCAGGTGCATCACCACGCGCGCCAAATAAAACCCTATAAACAATGTGGCCAGCGCGCCGAGGAGATTGGGTAAAAATGTGACGAACCAGGTCCATATTGATTTCAAAACGTGTTCCATGCTAAGATGTATGCCTCCCGCCCGCCCGTGGCGGCAAGCGCGGCCGCCGGGCTTTGCGAAATTATAGCACATTTGCCCGGCAAAGAAAAACGCCAAAGCATTTGCATGTCCCACAGGCATTGGGTATAATGGGAGCGTATACCAATGACTCCATATTGAATAAAGAAAGTAGGGATTTCAAGATGGCATTTCAATTCCATATGCCGGTCACGGTCGTCTTTGAAGTGGATGCAATCAAGCGTCTGAACGACCTGTGCCGCGACAATGAAGTCATGTTGATGACGGACAACACGCTGGTCAAGCTCGGCGTGGCGGACAAGGTGTTGGAGCAGCTCAAGCGCTTCCACGTCACCGTGTTCTCGGATATCGAACCCAACCCCAGCGAGGAGACGGTCAACAAGGCGGCGGCCGTGGCCCGCGAAAAGAAAGTGGGCTGCGTGGTGGCCCTGGGCGGCGGCAGCGTCATGGACGCGGCCAAAGCGGTGGCGGCGCTGGCGCTCAACGAGGGCGAGCTGCGCGACTACCTGGGCGGCAAAAAGCAGTTTGCAAACGGCGCGCTGCAGCTCATCTGCATCCCGACCACGTCGGGCACCGGCAGCGAGGTGACCAACGTCGGCGTGTTCTGCTTTGACAACGGCACGCTCAAGACCTCCATCGTTTGCGACGAGTTCTGGGCCGAGACCGCGCTCATCGACCCGATGATGACCATCTCCGTCCCGCCCAAGACCACGGTTTCCACCGGCCTGGACGCGCTGTGCCACGCCATCGAGTGCTACTGGTCCACCGCGGCGCTTCCGCCCAGTGACGGCATGGCCATGGCGGCGGTCAAGAAGATTCTGGACAACCTCGAGATCGTCTACAAGGACGGCAGCAACGTCGAGGCGCGCGGCGAGATGGCGATTGCCAGCGTCGTTGCGGGCATGGCCTTCAGCCAGACGCGCACCACGGCGTGCCACGCCATCAGCTACCCGCTGACCACCGATTACCACGTCGACCACGGCACGGCCTGCGCGCTGACGCTGATCCCGGTGCTCGAGCGCGTCACGCCGCACCTGCGCACCAAGATGGACGACCTGGCCCGCTACTGCGGCCTCAAGGATGCGGACGACCTGATCGCATTCATCAAGCAGATGTGCGACAACATCAACGCGCCGCTGCACCTCTCGCCCTATGGCGTCAAGGAGGAAGGCATCGACGAGTTGGTCAAAAACTCCTTCAAGGCGGCCATCATCCACAACATCCCCGGCGACATCACCGAGCCCGAACTGGCTGAGATGTTGCGCTCCATCCTGTAAACCAGAACAGAAGGGCGGCTCTTTCGGCAAACCGAAGGAGCCGCTTTTTTTGTACCTGCGCAGGGCGGCAAATGGAAAGAAAAATACATCGACATTTTTCACAAAATTGCTTTTGTGCGCGCGGCGCAGGCGGTATAATGGCACACGGACGATGCCCGCCCGTGCCAGGGCATGCAAAGGGGAGAGTGTGTTGGAAAAACTGACCGGACTGGAAAGGCGATGGGTGCTGTACGACGTGGGCAATTCCGCGTTCGTCATGCTGACTTCTACCGTCATCCCGATCTATTTTAAAAACGTTGCGGGCGCAGCCGGGGTGAGTATGGCGGATTCCACCGCGTACTGGAGCTATGCGGCCTCGCTGTGCACGCTGATCGTGGCGCTGCTGGGCCCGGTGCTGGGCGCCATGGCGGATGCCAGGGGCTTGCGCAAGCCGTTTTTTGTCGGCTGCCTGCTGCTGGGCGCGGGCGGCTGTCTGCTGCTGTCGGCGCCCATGGGGTATTTGGCGTTTTTGGGCGTCTACGTGCTGGCCAAAATCGGCCTGACCGGCAGCTTTGTGTTCTACGACTCCATGCTGGGCGATGTGACCGAGGACGCGCGCATGGACGTCGTATCCTCCAAGGGATATGCCTGGGGCTATCTGGGCAGCTGCATCCCCTTTACGGCGTGTTTGCTGCTCATCCTCACCGCAGATAAGACCGGCCTGGGCGCTGCCGGCGCCACGGCCGTGGGCTTTTGGGTGACGGGGCTGTGGTGGATTGCGATGGCGCTGCCGCTCATCCGGCAATACCGCCAGCGGCACGGCGTGCCGCGCGAAGAGCAGCTGGTGCGAAAGAGCCTGCGCCGCATCGCACAGTCCCTCAAGGACTTTCGGGAGCAGCCGCACATTCTGCTGTTTTTGCTGGCCTTTTTCTTCTATATCGACGGCGTGTACACCATCATCGACCTCGCCACGTCCTACGGCAAGGACGTGGGCATCGGCGATACGCACCTGCTGCTGGCGCTGCTGCTGACGCAGGTCGTGGCGTTTCCGTGTTCGCTGTGGTTTGCCAAATGCAGCAAGCGCATGTCCACGCACCGGCTGATCGAGGTGTGCATTTTCGGCTATATCTGCATCACCCTGTTTGCCCTGCAGCTGGATCAGGCGTGGGAATTCTGGTTCTTAGCGGTGTGCGTGGCGGTGTTTCAGGGGGCGATTCAGGCGCTGTCGCGCTCGTACTTTGCACGCATCATCCCCAAGGAAAAGGCCAGCGAGTACTTTGGCTTCTACGATATCTTCGGCAAGGGCGCCGCGTTTACCGGCACGCTGCTGGTGGGCATCTCGACGCAGCTGTCCGGCACGTCCAAGATGGGCGTGGCGCTGATTCCGCTGCTGTTTGCGGTGGGCTGGTGGCTGCTGCGCCGGGCGGTTGCGTTGGCACAGCAGCGGCAGGCGGGGGAACAGGCGCCGCCGTCGCAGGGGTAGGCCGGGCAAAGGCGGCCGGTACGTTGCCTTCGGTGCATGGACGGCACGCTTTGCGCATAGTATGACACGAGAAGGGGAGGTCCCAAGGAGAGGCCGCCCCCTTCTTTTGGCTTTGGGCCCATAACGGAATGCGCGAGCAACCTGTTTTTTACATCCAAGATGTGTTACATTGGGAGGACACGTTGGCTGCTTTTGCAACGCATGTGTGAGAAGGGGTGGCTTTGGAATATGCAGGACAATCGGGAGTGGGCGGAGGAGACGCAGCGGCTCCAATCGACGCTGGCGCTGGCCAGGGCGCAGCACGAGCGCGCCGTGCAGCGCAGGCAGGAGAGCGAGCGCGCAATCCGGCAGGCCAAGGAGGACCTGCGCGAAAATGCACAGCCCGCCATTGCGGGGCTGCACAGCGCGCAGAACTTTGAGGACCTCATTGAGCTGAGCCAGTTCACCAGCCCCATCGCGGAAAAGATGGCGGATGCCCAGGCGGCGGAAGAGAAGATCGCGCAGCTGCAACGGGTGATGGAGGCGCCGTACTTTGCCCGCATCGACTTTCGCTTTGCGGACTGCCCGGGCGAGGCCGAGCGCATCTACATCGGGCGCACCTCGCTCATGCGGGAGCAGACGTACGAGATCGTCGTCTACGACTGGCGCTCCCCCATCGCGGGGCTGTTCTACCGCTATGGGGTCGGGCCCGCAAGCTACCAGGCGCCGCGCGGAGAGATCCGGGGCGAGATGACGCGCAAGCGGCAGTACGAAATCCGCCAAGGGCAGCTGCAGTACTTCTTTGATGCAGACGTACAGGTCGTGGACGAGTTGCTGCGCAGGATGCTCGCGCAAAACGCCTCGCCGCACATGAAATCCATTGTGGAAACCATCCAGCGCGGGCAGGACGCCGTGATACGCGACATGGAAAACGACCTGATGATGGTGCAAGGGGTGGCGGGCAGCGGCAAGACCTCGGTGGCGCTGCACAGGGCGGCGTACCTGATGTACCAGGGGCTTGCAGCACACCTGACCGCCAGCCAGATCGTCATTCTCTCGCCCAACGCGGTGTTCGAGCAGTACATCGACCACGTCCTGCCCGAGCTGGGCGAGGAGAACGTCACCTCCATCGTATGGGAGGCGCTGCTGGCCAAGCTGTTGCACGTAGAGCAGGTACAGCCGCGCCAGCAGTTCCTCGAGACGGTGTTCACCGGCGCGCCGCACGCCTCGGTCGCGCAGCACAGCATGGCGTGGAAGACCTCGGCGGCGTTTGTACAGGTACTGGACCGGCTGATCGATGAGGCGCCGCGCCGGTGGATTGCATTTGCCGATGTGTTTGTGCACGGCGCGCGCGTCGCGGACAGGCGCACGTTGCGGCAGAAGGTGCTTTCGGGGCGCAAGCAGACGCCGCTGGCCTGGAAACTGGAGCAGCTGGAGGAGTACATCGCCACCGCGGCCGGCGCGGCGCACTTTGGGCAACTGCCGCTTTCGGTGCAGGAGCGCGTACAGCGCTTTACGCGCGTGGATGCGGCCGAACTGTATCGGTGGTTCATCTGCGACGACGCAGTCTTTTCCCGCCTGACCCAGGGCGTTCAGCTGCCCGCGGACATCCAGCAGATCCTCACCTTTACCCGGGAAAACCTGGACGCCCATATGATGGCGGGCGACGATGCGGCCGCCATCGCGTATCTGTCGCTGCGCATCCATGGCGTGGAGGATCGCAACATCCGCCAGGTCGTCATCGACGAGGCGCAGGACTATGCGCCGCTGCACTACGAGGTGCTCAACCTGCTGTTTCCAAGCGCCAAGTTCACCGTGCTGGGCGATGTCAACCAGACGCTGGAAGGGCCGGGGGACCTGTCGCTGTACACGCAGATCGAGGCGATCTTTCACAAGCGGCGCGCTTCGTTGATCGTCCTGGACCAGAGCTTTCGGTGTACGCAGGAGATTCTGGCGTACAGCGCGCACTTCCTTGCGCACAGGGGCGAGGTCAGGTCCTTCAACCGCAGCGGGGAAGTGCCGCAAGTGCACGTGGCGGCAAACGCACAGGCGCTGTGCGAGGCGATCGTGCAACAGGCGCAGCAGTGCCTTGCGATGGGGTACCGGTCCGTCGGCCTGCTGTGCAAGTCGCAGCACAGGGCGGATGCGCTGTATGCGCAGCTGTGCGCGCACCTGCCGGTGCGGCACATCGCGGCAGATGGCGAAGAAGAACTGCAGGGCGTCTGCCTGCTGCCCATCTACCTCTCTAAAGGGCTGGAGTTCGACGCCGTGATCCTGTGCGATGCCGACGCCCAGACCTACTGCAGCGAGGACGACCGGCGGCTGCTGTACATCGCCTGCACGCGGGCGCTGCACCGGCTCTCGCTGCTCTGCGTGGGGGAGGCGAGCCCGTTGCTGCCGTCGTAAACGGCAAAGCGATGGCCCACAGGGGCGCAACGTGCGGTTGCGCCCCTGTCTTTGTATGCGGTTGCCGTGTTGGCCCGCCCTGGCGAACGGACTGCGCGGCGGCAGCGCCGCTGCGCATGCAAAACAGGGCCCCCGTACGCGCGGGGACCCTGTTGCCGGCACGGCGCGCTCCGTCAGCGCGCCGGTTCGCCTTGCGACTGTTTATACGCAAGAAAATCGTCGTATGTCATCAGCTTGTCCAGCACCCCTTGCGGCCGGATTTCGATGATGCGGTTGGCAATGGTCTGTACGAACTGGTGGTCGTGCGAGGCAAACAGCACATTGCCCTTGAAATCCATCAGCGCGTTGTTCACTGCGGTGATGGATTCCAGGTCCAGGTGGTTGGTGGGCTGGTCCAGCAGCAGCACGTTGGCGCCGAACATCATCATGCGCGAGAGCATGCACCGCACCTTCTCGCCCCCGGAAAGCACGCGCACCGGCTTGGATACGTCGTCGCCGGAAAACAGCATCTTGCCCAGGAACCCGCGCAGGTAGCTCTCCGAAGGATCGGATGCGTACTGGCGCAGCCAGGAC
>DXZF01000162.1 GCA_019415425.1 Bacillota bacterium
CCTTACTCCTCAACAAAACTTCCCCCTTATGTAGATTTGTCGCCCCGTCGCGGGCAATCAAATTGCGTGCATGTCGGGTTTTGACGCATCGTTCAGAGCGTGATGGTGTGCTTTTCGTTGACGATGGTCGCCGCGCCGCCCTGGTACGTCACCGTGGTCTGCGCACCGCTGGGGAACGCATACGGTTCCACCGACTGTGTGGACAGGTCCGCCGGCGCTTCCACATCGTCGTAGATCGCATAGCGGAGGGTATCCTGCCCCGCGACCTCATAGCACAGCAGGTCGTAGGTATCTCCATTGTTGCGTGTGAAATAGCACTGCGCAACAAACCCCTGCGCCGTGGTGCGCGTCTGCATCCACAGCGTCATCACGTCAGACGAGGCGTTTTCCGTATGGTCGTACAGATAGATCGTCATGGCGCTGGCATCGGGCTGCATCTGTACGCTCTGTTTGCGGTTGTCCAACCCGTCGGTCGTCTGCGGCTGTGCGCCGTCCGCCCCTTCGCCGCCCGCCTCATCTGTGACGGGTTCAGAACAAGTATATTGGTACACGCCGTCCTTGAGCACCAGGCTGGCCGTGCGTTCGGCATCCGAGACGGCATAAGAGCCATCGGCCTGCGGCTGCAATTCGTACGCGTCCAGCACCACGTCGGCCAACAGGGCGTCCACCTCGGTAAACGGAGACTGCACCGACACCATCAGATTGGTATAGTCCGGCTGGCCCTCCTGCGGCGTATAGGTCTCCAGCTTCATGCCCAATTGCCCCAACGCCAGATCCTTCTGTTCCAGCAGCGCCACCAACGCCTTGCTCAGGGGATTGTCCCCCTTTTGCCCCGACGGGGCAACCGTGGCCGTCGGCTGCGCCTGTTCCGGCTGCTCCGCTCGCTTACAGCCGGCCAGTGCCAGCACCACAAGGGCAGCGGCCAGCGCGTATGCCATGCAACGTCTTCGCATGCTACACCTCCACATTGTGCGTTTATTCTACCACATCTTCGCACAAATGTCGTGTCGAACCACTGTCCTTTCCAGGAGATATGCCGGTTGCCTCACACGCCGGCGCACCCGGGTGCGTACGCGCTATGCGTTTTGCGCCTCTCTCTCCCTTTTGAGGCGGAAAAACTCTTCAAACGTCTGATCCGGGCGCGGCGTCGCCATCTTCTCATCACGATCCATGGCGTATAGCGTGCGCATGTCCGCTTCGGACAGCGAAAAATCGTATAGCTGTGCGTTTTGCTCGATGCGCTCCCGGTGGATGGATTTGGGGATGACCACGATCCCATCCTGCAGCATCGCGCGCAGGATGATCTGGGAAACCGACTTTCCGTACGCCTCTGCCAGTGCATGCAGCGCCGCATCCCCAAATACCACGCCGTTGGCCAGGGGCGAATACGCCTCAAACTGGATGCCGCGTTGCCGGCAGTAGTCCAACAGCTCCGGCGTCTGGTAGTAGGGATGGTGTTCAAATTGGTTGACCATCGGCGCGATGTCACACTGGGCCAAAAGCGTATCCAGGTGCTCCTGCGCAAAGTTGGAGACGCCGATCGCCCGCACCTTGCCCTGCCGGTAGAGCGTCTCCAGCCGCTGCCACGTCTCCACGTATCGGTCCAACCAGGGCATGGGCCAGTGGATCAGGTACAGATCCAGATAGTCGGTATTGAGCCTGCGAAGGCTCTGCTCACAGTGTGCGATCGCGTTCTCGGCGCCGTGCTCGGCCAGCTTGGAGGTGATGAACAGCTGCTTGCGGTCGATGCCGGCGCGCCGAATCCCCTGCGCCACCTCGGCCTCGTTTTCGTACTTTTCCGCCGTGTCCACGTGCCGGTAGCCCGCCTGAATGGCCCACTGCACTGCCTGCACCACGTCCTCGCCGCCCGCCTTCCACACGCCCAGGCCGACACAGGGCATCTCTACCCCGTTGGAAAGCCGCACCGTATCCTGGATGGATTGAATTCCCATGCACCTCCTTCTCCTTTTACACGCTATTTCCCCGTGCCTTCACAAGGAATTTTTGGTTAGAATTCTAACTTATTTTAATTATAAACAGAAAAAATTCGTTTGTCTACGGCCTTCACTCCAAGCTGGCGCGCACGCGCGACAGCAGACGCTCCAGCGTGGCGATTTCCTTCTCGTTCAAACCATGGATCAGCTTTTGCTCTACCCGTTCGAGGTCGCGCAAAATGGCGGGGTGCATCCGGCGGGCCCTGTCGGTCATGGCGATGCGTTTGAGCCGGCGATCTCCCGCAACCGCTTCGCGCCGGATCAGTCCATGCTTCTCCATGAGCTGGAGCAGGCTGGTCACCGAAGAGCTGCGCAGCGACAAAAATGCCTCCAAATCCTTTTGAAAGACATCCCCGTCCGCATGGATGTACAGGTAGCGGATGATCCAACGCTGCATGACCGTCAGCGGTACCTCGTCCGCCGTATGGGCGGAGAGGTGATGGAATTCCCAATTGATCAGGTTGGCCACCTTTTTGACCTGGGGGGCAATTCGGCATTGCTGGTCCATTCTGCACACTCTTTTCGTTTGATGCCCCCATGTTATCCCATTTGCCAGGGCCCGTCAATTGCGCGGCGTTGGCCCATACAAAAAGGCGCCCCCTTCGGGGCGCCTTGCAGCCTTTTTGCAGCAGCTCCAGCAAAGCTGTCTTTAGTGGAAATACAGCCGTGCCACATCGTACAGCTTCTGATCCACCGCCTTGCGCTCTTTGAGCACCTCTTCGAGCGGGGAGCATACGATCTCGGTGCCCGACAGGCCGACCATCACGCCGTAATGGCGGTTGATGATCTGTTGTGCCGCCGTATACCCCAGGCGTGCGCCCAGCACGCGGTCAAAGGCAGTGGGATTGCCTCCGCGCTGCAGGTGGCCCAGCACCACGTGGCGGGTCTCGATACCGGTGCGCACATGAATGGCTTCGGCCAGCCGTTCGCCGATACAGCGCTGGTCCATGGCCACGTTGCCAAAGGCGTCGCGCCTGAGCTTGGATTCATCCACATCCAATCCCTCGATCACCGCCGCTTCGGCGCAGGCAATGACGCTGTATTTCTTTCCGCGCGCCCGCCTTCCCTGTACGATGGCGCAGATCTCGTCGATGTGCATGGGAAATTCCGGGATGATCACCGCGTGCGCATCGCCCGCGATACCGGCCTGCACGGCAATCCAGCCGGTATGCCGGCCCATGATCTCCACCACCATCACGCGGCTATGGCTGGCGGCCGTGGTGCGCAGATCGTCCAGCGCACGCATGGTGATGTTGGATGCCGTATCGAATCCAAAGGTAAAGTCGGTTCCATTCAAATCGTTATCAATGGTCTTGGGCACGCCAACCATGTTGAATCCCTGCTGTTGCAGCTTGTTGGCCACACCCAGCGTATCGTCGCCACCGATGGCCACGATCGCCTCCAAACCCAGTTCCTCCATGGTCGCCTTGACCAGTTCCAGCCCATCGGGAATCTTCATCACGTTGGTGCGGCTGCTGCCCAGGATGGTGCCGCCCGTCGTCTGGATGCCCTCCACATCGTCCAACGTCATCCACTTTCCGTCGCTCTGGATCACGCCGCGCCAGCCATCGTAGAACCCAAATACCTCGATGTGCTCCACGATGCACTTCTCCACTACGCTCCGGATGACAGCGTTCAGCCCCGGACAGTCTCCACCGCCGGTTAAAATGCCGATCCTTCTCATCATGTACCTCCAGATGTTGGGCGTGCAAAACCGCTTGCCCGCCCTGTTTTTGGGAACAGAAAAACTGAACCCGGCGCCCATACCCGCGCGCCGGGGCTTCTGAGGGTATTATAAAGATTCATCCGCTCTATTGCAACCACACAGCCGTTTTTTTGCCCCCGTCTCTACCACCAATTTATGGTCTTTTTCGCAGCTGCATACCCGCAAAGCCCCGATTTTCCGGTATTTTTCCTGTGAAAAAGTAGTCATTCTTTTTTGCATTTCACCGTCTTTTTTCGCACTTTCAGCGCCCATTCCGCCTTGACGCAGCCATCGGAATGTGGTTTGATACCCTCTGAACAGAGCGCATTGTGGCGTGTATTTCAAGGGGGGATTTTGCATGTTTATGAATTTGGCACATCGCGGTGCCAGCACGTATGCACCCGAAAATACCTTTGCTGCCTTTTATCTGGGCTTGCAGATGGGCGCAACGGGTCTGGAGACGGATATCAAGCGGACGCGCGACGGCGTATTGGTATTGGCCCACGACGATACCACCGGCCGCATCTGCGATGTGGATGTGTCCATCAACGACTGTACATACAAAGAGCTGTTTGAGCTGGATTTGGGCAGCTACAAGGGCGCGCAGTACCAGGGAGAGCGCATCGTGCTGCTGGAAGACTTTTTGAAGGTGTTCGGCGCGCGCCGCATCTTTTTGGCGCTGGAGCTCAAGGACGCGCTGGTCGAGGCCGATACGGCCGCGCTCATTCAAAAATACGTGCCGGATTGTTCCATGCTGACGGTGACCAGCTTCGGCTTTGACAACCTCGCCCGCATGGCCAAGGTTGCGCCGCATCTGCAGCTGGGCTATCTGACCGACAACTGCCTGGATGAAGATCTGGACAAGGTCGCCTCCATCGGGGGCCGGCAAATTTGCCCGCACGCGCAAAAGCTCACCCGCGAGCACGTGGCGCACGCCATCGAGCGCGGTTTCACCGTGCGCAGCTGGGGCAACGATACGGTGGAAAACATGATGCGCTCGCTGCAGGCCGGCGTGCACGGCATGACCGTCAACTTCCCGGACCTGCTGGTGCGCGAGTTGGCCCGGCGCGACTAAGACGCTTTCCGGTAAAGCTGTAAACAAAGAGGAACGGCACAGGCCGTTCCTCTTTTTGCGTTGCGCTTTCAGATCTCCTGCACGGCGTTGGTCGCGCGTGCAGACGACGCCACGATGCGGTTGTGCATCCACTTGCCGCTGCGCAGCCGCAGCAGGCAGAGCACCGACTTGGTCACCACCTCGATGTTGACGATCAGCATCACCCATTCGATGGACAGGTGCCACACCGCCGCGGCCAGATACGCCAGCGGAATGCTGATGCACACCATCGCGCCCGTCTCGGCCTTAAAGGCATACGAGGCGTCGCCGCCCCCGCGCAGCACGCCGGTGAGCAACACCGAGCACGTGGAGCGCAGCGGGCACACGACGGCAAAGATGCGCAGCATCACCACTGTGGAGGCACGCACCTGCTGGGAGACGGCAAAGAGCGAAAGGATGGCGGGCGCCAGGAAAAATACCGTGATCCCCAGCACCGTGCCGATGCAAAACGCAAGCAGCGTCAGCTTGTGCGCCGTATCCGACGCCTCCTCCGGCTTGCCGGCGCCAATGAGGTTGCCCGTCATCACCATGGCCGCACCGCCCATGCTAAAGCACACCACCATGAACAGGTTGAGCACGGTATTGTAGATCTGCACCGCGGCCAGCGCCTGTGTTCCAACCAGGCCGTAGATAAACGTATAGACCAACGTGCCCAGCCCAAAGAAGCCCTCATTGCACACCACCGGCGTGATGTTCCTGACCATGCGCCTTGCAAACGGGCGGGTAAAGGTGAAGTAGTGCACCAGCTTGCCGCGCAGCGGCGAGCCATGTTGCAGCGCACCCAACAGGACGATGCCCATCTCGACCAACCGCGCCACCACCGTGGCCAATGCCGCGCCAAACACGCCCATGGGGGCAAAGCCGAGGTGGCCGAAGATCCAGATATAGTTGAGCGTTGCGTTGAGCACGATTCCGGCGATGCTGCCCACCATGGGACAACGCGTGTTCTCGGTGCTGCGCAGCGCACTGGAAAAGGTGACCGTCACCGCGCTCATCAGGTAGCTCATCCCCACCGTGCGGATGTACGTCACGCCCAGTGACAGGACCGCCTCATCCCGGCTGAACAGTTGCAGCAGGCCGTGCGGAAACAGCGTGACCAGCAGCGTAAACACCAGCCCCAGCGCGCCTGCACCCAATAGGGCAAAGCCGGTACAGCGGCAGATGTTATCGGATTGCCGGGCCCCCCAGTACTGTGCAATCAGCACGGCGCTGCCAGCGGCCACGCCGGTGAGCAGCAGATTGTACAGGTAAAACACCTGGTTGGCAATCCCAACGGCCGCTACGGCGTCCTCGCCCACGGCGCCGATCATCAGCGTATCGACCATGTTGAGCGACGAGTTGATGAAATTCTGAATGATGATCGGCACCGCCAGCGTCCACAGCTTGCGCCAGAACGGCTTATCGGTCCACAGTGTACGCAGCGCGTGCATGTGTTCCTCCCCCAGGCGCCCCGGATGGGCGCAACATCCCTTTTTGAATTTTTATGCGAATAATTTGTGCATAAAATGAATGAAGTGATTGTATCACCCGCGCGCCCGGCTGTCAATCCCCCCGGGGCCGCCAGGCGCATTGCCGCTTTTTTATGCGCTCACGGACGCATCAGGTTCTTTTCGATCACGCCCTCTTTGAGCACCATGCGGATGTTGTCCACATCCATCAACACGCGCACATCTTCCAGCGGGTTGCCCGCCACGAGGATCATATCCGCCAGCTTTCCCCGCTCGAGCGTGCCGGTTTCATCCTGCATGAGCATCAGCTCCGCGCCCACCTTGGTGGCCGCCTGGATCGCCTCCATATTGG
>DXZF01000163.1 GCA_019415425.1 Bacillota bacterium
GTGGATCGCGTCTCTGACGGTACGGGGCTGATTGTGGAAAAGACGCTGGCCGAACTGAAGAAGCTCTCCTTCAACCGCACGCATCCCGAGGTCAAGGCTTCTCTGCCGACGCTGGAAGAGGTGCTGTCATTTTTGCGCGGCACACAGATGAGTGTCAATATCGAGCTGAAGACCAATGTGTTTTTGTACGAGGGCATCGAGGAGAAGACGATCGCGCTGGTGAAGCGCTGCGGCATGAAGAGCCGTACGATTTACTCCTCCTTTAATCACTACACGCTGATGCGGCTGCGGCAGGTCGAGCCCGGCGCGCGCATTGGGCTGCTGTACGAATGCGGCCTTGTAGACCCGTGGAAATATGCCAACCAGCTGGGGGCGGATGCCATCCATCCGCATTTTCTTGCGCTGCGCGCACCGGGTGTGGTGGCGGCGTGCGAGGCGCATGGGGTGTCCGTACATCCCTGGACCGTGGACGATGGCGACCGCATGCGCGAGTTGGCACAGTTGGGCGTCCATGCCATCATCACCAACAAACCGGATCTGGCAGTTGAGGTACTGGCATAAAGACGATTCGACAATAAAAACGTTTCAAGATATAGCTGAGGGAAATCCGATCGAGGGGACACATCCGTATGAGCATGCGGGTGTCGATAGGAGAGGGGAACTTGTATCATGGAAACGAAACAGGGAGTCGAAAACCTGGCTGCGAAGGCGGCGCAGGCTAGAAAGACGCGCATCGCTTTTTCTGTGCTGATCTTTTTGTACTGGGCGGCACTGGGCACGCTGGCGTTTCATGTGCTGCTGTTACGGGATTGCGGCTTTACCAGCACGCAAGTGGGCGTTGTCATGGCGCTCAACTTTTTGACCGGTATCATCGGGCCGCCCATCTGGGGCCTTGTGGCGGATCGTATCCGATCGATGAAAAAGACGTTTCTCATGGTCATGACGGGAACTGGACTGATGACCTTCCTGTTGCCTGCTACGCGGTACGTGGTATTGGGCAGCCTCCCGGTCGTGGCGTTGACCCTGCCAATGTTCACGCTGTTTCGCGCACCTACGGGCTCACTCATCGATGGGTGGATTGTCAGCGTGTGCAACCAGTATGAGCGGATGACATACGCACAGATCCGTCTGTGGGGGTCGATCGGCTATGCGGTGATGGCGATGATCTTCACATTCTTTGCCGAAAGGTGTGGTATCGCAGCACCCTACTATATGAGCGTGGTTGTCATTGCCGCCGTGGTACTGCTGGCCGCGAGGCAACCGGATGAGCAGCGCACACAGGTGCGCCGGCAATCGGAGGGAAAGGTCAATCCGTTACGGCTGCTCAGAAATTATCCGTTTGTCGTGCTGTTGCTGTTCAACACGGTGTTGACGCTCTGCTCCAATGCATCCGGCAGCTTTATGCCGTACCTGATTGAAGAAATTGGAGCGGATGCGACGCTCTATGGCGTTGTCGCTGGCTGTAAAGCGCTGTTTGAGGTGCCGATTATGCTCTTCGGCCGCCGACTGATCGAACGATACAAACTGTCTACATTGGTGGGGATGGTAGGCGTACTGTACTTGGTAGAGCAGATTGCGTATCAGTTTGTGCAGACATTACCACATATTTTTGTAGCACAGTGTATACAGGGCTGCGCCTATGGCTTATACTTAACTGTTGCGATCCAGTATGCATATATGCTCGCGCCGCGGGAGCTGTCCGCCTCGGCGCAGTCCATGTTGACCATGACGATATTTACGGGCAGCATTCTGAGTAGCTTATTGGGTGGCTGGCTGATCGAAGTGCTCAGCATCCGAGGGTTGTACCGCATCACGGCCCTGGTACTGGCCGTGGGGCTTGTGCTGTACATGTCATCCTCTGCATTGCAGCGGCGGATTCAGCACATTTGATCCAAACCGGCTACCATGCAATAGGACAGAGGACAAATACAAAGGAGATGCAAGATGAAACAGGCAGACATTGGACTCATTGGACTGGCCGTCATGGGGCAGAACCTGGTGCTCAATATGGAGGACCACGGATACACGGTGGCCGTGTTCAACCGCACGCAGGCAAAGACGCAGGACTTTATGCAGGGGCCGGCCAAGGGAAGGAAGATCATCCCGACGCAAACGCTTGCCGAGCTTGTCAGTGTGCTCAAGGTGCCGCGCCGCATCATGATGATGGTCAAGGCGGGTGAAGCGGTGGACGCGATGATCGATGCGCTGCTGCCGTTGCTGGAACAGGGCGATATCCTCATTGATGGCGGCAACTCGCACTATCCGGATACCATCCGCAGGCACGCCTTTTTGGCAGAAAAGGGCATCGAATACCTGGGCGTTGGCGTGTCGGGCGGCGAAGAAGGCGCGCGCTTTGGCCCGTCCATCATGCCGGGCGGCAACCGTGCGGCATATGACCATGTGGCGCCCATTCTTACGGCCATCTCCGCCAAAGTGCAGGGTAACGTGCCGTGTTGCGATTACATCGGGCCCGATGGCGCCGGCCATTTTGTCAAGATGACGCACAACGGCATTGAATATGCGGATATGCAGTTGATTGCCGAGACGTACGACCTGTTGCGCCGTTTGGGCGGCTATTCGACCGAGCAGATGCAGCAGATCTTCACAAGTTGGAACCAGGGCGAGTTGGAGAGCTACCTGATCGAGATCACCGCGGACATTTTGGGCAAAAAGGACGAGGAGACCGGCAAGCCCATGGTGGATGTCATCTTGGACGCTGCGGGCCAAAAGGGGACCGGCATCTGGACGTCGCGTGCAGCGCTGGAGCAGGGCGTGCCTGCGCCCTCCATCGCAGAAGCGGTATTTGCCCGCGCCATTTCGGCACAAAAGCAGCAACGCGTTGCGGCCAGCGGCCAGATGGCAGGGCCGCAGCCGCAGCAGGTCGGCGATCCTGCACAGCTTGCGATCGACTTGGAGAACGCGCTGTATGCCGCCAAGATCTGCGCGTATGCACAGGGATTTGACCTCTTAAAGAGCGCCTCGGACGCGCGCCAGTGGCATTTGCAACTGGGACGGATTGCGCTTCTGTGGCGCGGCGGATGCATCATCCGCGCACAGTTTTTGGAAAAGATCAACGAGGCGTATGAGAAAAATCCCGACCTCGAAAACCTGATGCTGGATCCGTTCTTTGCCTCCCAGCTGGAAAAGGCACAGGAGGGATGGCGGCGCATCATCGCACAGGCTGCGCAAAACGGCGTGAGCATCCCCTGCCTCTCCTCGGCACTGGCGTACTATGATGCCTATCGCACCCGTGTGCTGCCTGCCAACCTCCTGCAGGCGCAACGCGACTACTTTGGCGCCCATACATACCAGCGTGTGGATAAAGAAGGCATCTTCCACACACAGTGGATCTAAATTTTGTCAAATCATTGTACGATATTCTACACACGCGCAACTGGTCACCCGGCTGCGCGTGTGTTATACTATATCAATCTATAGATGTATTTGTCGAAAGAGGGGAAGGTGACATCGTGGCCGGAAAAAGACGCAGGCGCAAAATGACCAGACGCTTTTACATCGTCATGGCGAGTCTTGTAGCCATTGTGGCACTGGTGTCGGTGTGGGCGTTGCGCGGGCCGGCGGAAGCGGTCATCGCACAGGATACGCTGGCGCTGGAGCAGGACGTGAACGTCGTGATCGTGCGCGACGAAAAGGTGTACAGTGCGACCAACTATTCGGCAGCCACCTTCTTTGCCACTGAAGGAGAGAAGATCACCAAAGGATCCACCGTTGCACAGGTGTACAAGTGGGGGTTCAACCAGAAATTGATGACCGACCTCATCACGGCGCAGGAAAATATCCGCGATGCGCAGGAGAACGACATTTGGCGCGAGGTGGTCAATAGCGATCTCAACGAGATCAATACCAAAATCAGCAACAACATCCAGGAGATTGCCGCCGTCGTACAGGGCAACAGCACGGCGGATATCGTCTCGCTTGAGCGCAGGTTGCGCGAGCTCTTTGAACAAAAGCAGACGTTTTTAAAACAGAATGTGCAGGCGGATGCGCGCCTCAACGATCTGTACGCAAAGGAGGAGCAGGCGCAGAGCGTACTGGACAACTGGCGTGAGGAGGTCACGGCGGAGGATACGGGCGTCATCAGCTTCTATCTGGACGGTCTGGAATCGCAGCTGACGCCCTACAATCTGGATACGATTACAAAGACGGATATCCAGAACGCACAAAAGGGCGTCGTCACGGGCACGGGCAGCGATTCGAGCACCACCAAGCCGCTGTACCGGCTGATCAACAATTACAACTGGTATTGTCTGATCTATGTGGACAACAATCACACCATCGATGAACTGCGCGAGGGGTGTGAAGCGCGCATGACGTTTGAAGGCTATCTGGATCGCCCCTACACGGCCAAAGTGACCAGCGTACGTTCGCCGGAAGGCGGCGGCATGTTGTATGTGCTGGAGATGAGCGAGGACGTCACACCGCTTTTGAGCGTGCGCACGGCAAACGCCACATTGCGCGTAGAGTATGAGGGCTTGAGCGTGCCGCAGGACGCGATCTTCACGCAGGATAAGCAAACCATGCTCAAGGCTGAAATCAACGGCACCGTCAGCTTTGTGCCGGTAGAAGTGCTCATTGCAGACGATGAAAAGGGCACCTGTATCGTGCAGAGCCTCAATGCCGACGTGCCGTTGGACACCAATACCAAGATCTATTTGAGGTAAAAGCCATGGAAGAAGCCTATTTGCGCGTCAAGGAGACCATCGCGCAGGCCGCGCGTCGCGCCGGGCGCCAACCGCAAGAGATTGCCCTCATCGCTGTAAGCAAATACGCAACGATGCAGCAGGTGGAGCAATTGCACCAATTGGGGCAACAGGCCTTTGCGGAAAACCGGGCCGACAAGCTGCTGGAAAAAAATGAACAGCTTTCTTTTCAAGCAATTTGGCATTTTATTGGACAATTACAAACCAATAAGGTAAAATACATAATTGACAAAGTCAGTCTGATCCATTCGGTGGACAGGCTGTCCTTGGCAAAGGAGATCGACAAGCGTGCAGCACAACATCATTTGCACATGGATGTGTTGCTTCAGGTGCGCTTTGATGAGAACCCGCAGCGCGGGGGCGTGGCGCCGCAGGAGCTGGAAGCATTGCTCTGTGCGTGCGGTGCGCTATCCTCCATCGCGGTACGCGGGCTGATGTGTGTCGCGCCTTTGCATGCGGACAGGGCGCAGACGGAGCGCTGCTTTGATGCGCTTTACGAACTGTCCCAGCAGCTTAAGGGGCGTTGTCCTCAAAACGCATCCATGGAACACCTGTCCATGGGGATGAGCAACGACTATCCCTTGGCAATTGAACACGGCGCCACGATGGTTCGCGTCGGTTCCGCGCTGTTTGGCAAGCACGATCAATAACGATGCAAGGAGAAGAAAAATGGCAAAGAAAAAGATCTTTGGCAAGGTTCTGGACTTGATCGGTCTGGAAGAGACGGCCATCGACGAGGATGAAAACTACGACTTCGACAATGAAGATGACGATATGTTCGACGAGACCCCGTCGCGCCGCAAGGGGCGTTACGACGAGGACGATTTCGACGATGAAGACGACATCGACGAAATAGACGACCGACGTCCTGCATTTGGCAGGAACAGGCGCAACAGGCAGACGCGCGAGACGCAGCGGGACGCATTTGAATCGTCTGCCCAGCGCGATCGCGAGTTCCAGGATCGTGCGAGCACGCGTGAACGGGAGCCGCAGGAATTTTCCAGAGAGAATAGAGAGAATAAGGTGGTAGGTTTGGCGCAGAATCCCAACAACAAAATGAAAATGATCGTCTACCAGCCCATGACGTATGACGATACCCAGAATATCATCGACAACCTCAAAAACCGCAAGCCGGTGATTGTCAACCTCGAGAGCCTCGAGGTGGATATTGCCCAGCGCATTCTGGATTTCATGTCGGGTGCGGTGTATGCGCTCAACGGAAGCATTCATAAGATCTCCAAGGGAATCTTTATCTTGGTGCCCAATAACGTCGACATCAGCGGGAACATTCCGGACGACCTCAAGGGAAAGAGCTTTTACACCTTGGGAAATCGGTCGCGCCGCGAGTACTAAAGGGCGCAAGGGGACATCCGCAATGGGCGTTGCCAACGGGTGGGTCCCGCTGCGAATACGCAAATAAGAGAATTGACAGACAAGGAGTGAGCCATCCATGTTGACCGCGCAGCAAATTCATGAAAAGAATTTTGAAAAGGGCTTCAAAGGCTACAATATGGACGAAGTAGACGCATTTCTGGACGAAGTCGTCGACAGTTTTGACCGTTTGAGCCGCGAGAACAAGGAGCTCAACAGCCGGATCGAGGCGCTCAATACGCAGATCGAGTCGTACCGTGGCATGGAGAATAC
>DXZF01000164.1 GCA_019415425.1 Bacillota bacterium
CAATGCAATAACGCGGAACAAGCGCCCTGCGTTGAAGAATAACATTTAAATACTCTAATTTCGTCATGAAATGAAAAAGAGTATTTGCGCTCTGTGCATAATCCTCTAATGGTAAATAGGAAATCGGATTATTCGTTGGCATTATTTTATCTCACCCAGTGTTAGAAATCTCAAATACAAACTACAGAGGATATCCTCACATAGATAGTCCCGATAGCGTAAAAATATATGTAGAACTATTATTGATGATAATACTGGAAAATCCAAATTCACATCCCCAAAAACGTCTGTGAGGAGACGGCTAAAAATAGAATCACTTTCTAACAATTGTTCTATGAGAGAGATGCAAACGTTTTTGTAGGAATCAGTTCGTCATGACATGAAAATTATCCTTTATACGATTCAAAAACTAAATAAAAAAACAATTATTAAATGAAGAAAATCACGGCGAACTCCTGTGGTTCGCCGTGACATGGTGCCGAAGGTGGGACTTGAACCCACACATGGTCGCCCATACTGGATTTTGAGTCCAGCGCGTCTGCCAATTCCACCACTTCGGCTTGCACAGGTCATTATAACAAAAAGCAAATAAGGCGTCAATAAAGAAATTGGTGGACAAAGTCGGGCATTTCTGCCACCTGGTTTGATTTTTGGGGAACCGTATGATAGAGTTTTCTGAGAGAAAAAACGAGAAAGAGGGTGTACAATGCCCAAGCTTTTGGCCGTAGACGGCAACAGTTTGATGCACCGGGCGTTCCATGCCCTTCCCCTGCTGACCGATGAACAGGGGCGATATACCAACGCCGTGTTTGGCTTTATGGGCATGCTCATCCGTCTGCTCAAAGAGGAGGCGCCCGATTATGCGGCGGTGGGGTTTGACCTGCACGGCCCAACGTTTCGGCACGAGAAATTCGAGGCCTATAAGGCGGGCCGGAAAAAGACGCCCGAAGAGCTGATTCCGCAGTTTGACCTCACCAAGGAGGCGCTGCGCGCCATGGGCGTGGCGGTGCTGGAGCGCCAGGGATTTGAGGCGGACGACATTCTGGGCACGCTGGCACGCATGAGCCGGGAAGCGGGTGTACAAGCGCTGTTGGTCACGGGCGACCGCGATTCACTGCAGCTGGTCGGCGACGGCGTAGAGGTGCTGTACACCAAGCGCGGCATCAGCGATACCGATCGCATGGATGCGCAGGCCGTGGAACAAAAACTCGGCGTGTTGCCCGAGCGCGTGCCGGATCTAAAGGGGCTGATGGGCGACAGTTCCGACAACATTCCCGGTGTGCCGGGCGTGGGGGAGAAGACGGCGACCCGCCTGCTCAAACAGTTTGGCACGCTGGAAAACGTGTTGGCACATGCTGACGAGGCGGGTGGCAAAAAACTGTGCGAATCGCTGCATACCTATGCCGATCAGGCGCGGATGAGCATGGATTTGGCCACCATCGACCAACATATTCCCAACGGATTTGACTGGCAGGCGTTGCGTTTCTCATTTCCCAAAGAAGAGGAGATCGCCCCCAAATTCACCGAGCTGGGATTTATCACGCTGTTGCGCCGCATGGGCATGAAGCCGGTGGCCGTACAGGGGCAGGAGCCCATCGCGATGCAAGTGGAAGCAGAGGTGCACGCGTGCGCGGATGCGCAGGCCCTTTTGGCTTTTGTGCAGGGCAAAGCGCGCGTTGCAATCTGGATGGATGCCAACGCCCTGCAATTTGCCACGGATGCCGATCATGTGGCGTCACTGCCGATTCAGCAGACGCTGTTGGATATGGATGGCGTAACGCCGCGCGAGGCGCTTTTGACGGCGGCACGCGTATTGGGCGACCCCAGTGTCGAGAAGATCGTCTACGATGCCAAGCAGTGGGCGCACGCGTTGGCAGAGGAAGAAGCGACGCTCTGTGAGCCCTGTGAGGATTGCATGCTTTTGCAATACGTGGCCGATTCTGCCAAAGGACAATGGGGCCTGCAGCGCCAGTGTGAGGCCGCGGGGTTCATTGGCCCGGATGAAGCGCCCAATGCCGCACATCTGTGGCGGCTGTACGAGAAGCTGTCGGACACCACGCGCAAAGAGGGCACCTATGCCGTATACGGCGATATCGAACGCCCGCTGTGGCGCGTGCTGTTTGCCATGGAGCGGCGCGGCTTCCGCGTGGATTTACAGCAGCTCAAACAGAGCAGCGAGGCCTATGGGGAAAGGCTGCAGCAGATCGAAGCCGAAGTGGTCGAGATGGCGGGGCATCCCTTTAACCTCAACTCCACCAAGCAATTGGGCGAGGTGCTCTTCGATGAGCTCAAATTGCCGGTCATCAAAAAGACCAAATCCGGCTATTCCACCGATGCGGCCGTATTGGAGCAACTCTCCGGTGCGCATCCCATTGTGGATTTGATGCTGGAGTACCGGAAGCTGTCCAAACTCAAATCCACCTATCTGGACGGCCTGCAGGCCGTGGCCGATGCGCAGGGCGTGGTCCACACGCGCTTTACACAAAATGTGACGGCCACCGGCCGTATCTCCTCCATGGAGCCCAATCTGCAGAACATCCCCGTTCGCACCGAAATGGGGCGGGAGATTCGCCGGGCCTTTGTGCCCAGCGCCCCCGGCCGCGTGCTGGTGGCAGCGGACTATTCACAGATTGAACTGCGGCTTTTGGCACACATGGCCGATGAGACGCATATGATCGACGTCTTTCTGCACGGAGGCGATATCCATGCCTCTACCGCGGCGCAGGTCTTTCACGTGCCGCTTTCCGAGGTAACCAGCCAGATGCGCTCGGCGGCCAAGGCGGTCAATTTCGGCATCATCTATGGGATCAGCGATTTTGGCCTCGCACGCAATCTGAGGATCAGCCGCAAGGAAGCGGCCGATACCATCGAAACGTACCTGCACAATTACCAGAAAATCAGCGCCTATATGCAGGCCTGCATCGATTTTGGAAAGAAAAACGGCTATGTCGAGACGCTGTTTCACCGCCGTCGCTATGTGCCCGAACTGGCAAGCAAAAACTACAACCAGCGTTCCTTTGGCGAACGTGTGGCGATGAACGCGCCGATTCAAGGCACTGCGGCCGATCTGATCAAGGCGGCGATGATCCGCGTGGAGCGCGAATTGGCGCAGAAGACGCCGCAGGCGCAGCTCATCCTGCAGGTGCACGATGAACTGATCGTGGACTGCCCGGCGTCGGATACCGAACAGGTCAAAGAGATTGTGACGGACTGCATGCAGCATATCATGGAACTGCGCGTTCCGCTGTTGGCGGAGGCCAAGAGTGGGCAGAATTGGTTGGAGGCAAAGTGAGATGAACAAACCCGGATATCTGGTGATCGGTGTGACGGGCAATACGGGCGCCGGGAAGAGCACGGCGGCCCATGCGCTCACCCAGGAGGGTGTGACGGTGCTGGATGCCGATCTGATTGCACGCGAGCTGCAGCGCCCCGGGCAGACCGGTCTAAAAGAGATTGTCAAACAATTTGGCGAACAGATGCTGCAGGAGGACGGGACGCTCAACCGCGCCAAACTGGGCGCATTGGTCTTTCACGATGGCGAGCAGCTCAAAAAGCTGGACAGCATCATGTGGCCGCTGATCTTAAAGGAGATTCAGGAGCGGATCAGGCAGGCGGGGGGGCCGGTCGTCATCGACGCCGCGCTCTTGTATGAGACGGGCATGCAGGTATTATGCGATGAAACGTGGTTGATCACCGCGCCCGACAACCTGCGTTGCCAGCGCATCATGCGGCGCGATCACATCAGCATGGAACAGGCCATGGCACGGATGAACAGCCAGATGTCGCAGGAATACAAGCGGGATCTGGCCACCCACATCCTCGATGGCGGCAAACAGCCGGAGGATCTGGCGCGCCAGGCCATCGCCCAGTACCGGCAGGCGCTGGAGGAGCGATCTTGAAGAAACGAAAACGGGCACAAAGACGCGTCCTCGTCATCGTCGTGATTCTGTTGCTGGCCATTGTGGCTTCGCTGTATGGGATGTCTACCGCCCGCAAGGCGTCTTATCCGGTTCGATATCAGGAGATTGCCGAACAGAAGGCGGAGCAGTACGATCTCCCGCTTTCACTGGTGATGGCCGTCATCCGCACAGAGAGCAGTTTCCAGGCCGATGCCGTATCCAATGTCGGAGCCGTCGGTTTGATGCAGATCATGCCAGATACCGGCAGGTGGATTGCGGGTAAACTGGGATGGGAGGATTACACCGATGCGATGCTCACCGACCCGGAAAAGAACATCGAGCTGGGCTGCTGGTATCTGCGCTTTTTGATGGACCGGTTTGAGGGCGACATGACGGCGGTGCTGGCCGGATACAACGCCGGGCACAACCGCGTCGCACAGTGGTTACAGGATCCGGCCAATACCCAGGACGGCAAGCTGGTGTATGTACCGCATCCGGACGCTGAGGAATATGTGGAAAGGGTGCTCTATGCGCAAACGAAATATCAGGAAATTTACCAAATGGATTAGCGCGCTGCTGCTGTCTCTTATACA
>DXZF01000165.1 GCA_019415425.1 Bacillota bacterium
TTAGAGTACGCTTTCAGGTGGAGACTGTCAATGCTTTTTCGCATCTTCTACGCCGATTTTTCCCGATTTAACCATGAAATAACGCGTTTTTTGCTCTTTATTCGCTCGTATCTCGTTCTCAACCCCTCTATATCCTGCGCACGGGCACGCTCTCTTTCCCCGTGCGCAAGCGCATTGCGCCAATTCCATTTGCTTTTCGCCCGGCATCCCCGTGCGTTCCCATGGTTTTCTTGCACAGCACGCGCCCCGAAGAACCATGGATGTCTTTTTTGCACAGCGGCCTTTCAAACGCATACGATTGCCCTTTTTGGTATCCTCGTGAGCAGTTCCGCAATCCCTCAGGTTCCGTCCAGCATCGACCTCTCCCAGGCCCATCACGCGCCTGCTAAAGATACCAAATGCGCATCGTTGCGCCACCCCATCCCAACCTGTCAAAGAATTTCCGCCCAGTGTCCCGTTGCCCATGGTCCCTCACGGGAGATCGGTGTTTCGCTCTGCACTGCGCAGTCCGAATGCGGGCCATCTGGTCGCTGCCGATTAATGGATCACACGCTAGACCAATTAAGGCATTACAGAGGGATGGCTACGGAGCATATCCACGGCAATACCGACCGCCCGTTTGTACAGCGCAAGGAGGATGAACGCGTCACGCGCGTAGGCAAGGTATTGCGCCGGCTGAGCATCGACGAGTTGCCGCAGCTGATCAACGTCCTCAAGGGCGATATGAGCCTGATCGGCCCCCGCCCGTTCATCCCCGCAGAAGCAGAGGCGCTGGGCGAAGGGAGCTACTATCGCTACAAGGTGCGCCCCGGCATCACGGGATACGCACAGGTCAGCGGTCGCAGCGATATCGGCTCTGCCGAGCGGCTGGAGAAGGATTTTGCCTATGTCAACCATGTCTCGTTCTGGTTGGATGTCAAGATCTTCTTTCAAACCATCAAGATCATCTTTACGGGCAAAGGGGCCTATTAAAAGCGCAAGACAAGGGGCGTCCTCATCGTGGACGCTTTTTTGTATGCCATCAAAAGGTTTACAACTTGCTAACAACTTCCATCCATGCGCGGATTGTCTGGCATACGGGTTTTCTATATAATGTAAACGACACACAGGGGGAGGAGGACAGCAGATGAGAAACGAAAAAAAACGATGTGCTTTGCTGATCTGCCTCGCTCTTGTGCTGGCTTTGATGCCGCTGGGATGTTCTTCCGGCCAGGATCGCGCCATGGGCGCAGCCCTTGCCGCAGAAGACCTGATGTTTACCGTTTCTCAGCAGTCGTTTACCGTTCGGGAGGACATTGCCCCGCTGTTGGCAGCGCTGGGGCCGGAGGAGAGCGTATCCACGTCGCCCAGCCTCCTGTTCGAGGGAGAAGACAAGGTGTACACCTATCCGGGTGTGACGCTGTGCACCTATCCGGACGGCGACGTCGATCGCATCGACGAAATCATCCTGACCGACGACCGGTACCGCACCGCGCGCAATGCGCGCGTGGGCGATAGCAGGCAGCGCATTTTGGAGCTGTACGGCACGCCGGCAAGCGAAGAGGACTCCCTGCTCCTGTACAGTGCAGGCACTGCAGATGGTTCGCCAAAGCTGTACTTTGATTTTGGCGAAGGCGATGCCGTGGTAAGCATCCACTTGTACAGCGCCATCGGCGAATAAAATGCAACCGGGCCAAAGGCAATTTTGCTCTCGGCCCGGTTATTTGTATCTGCCTATGAAGGACGCACTGCCCCGTAGTCTCTGCATTTGGGTTTACACAGACACGCCGGCGAAAAGCGGCCTGCAGGGGGTGCACCGGCGCGCAGGCGCTTTGCCGCGGCAGGGTCAGGCGGGCCGTCCACAGGGGGTGGGCTGCAAAGCGCTTACGCGTCGCCAAGGGCGAAGCACAGCAGTTGCCGCAACCCGTCCGCAATGGACGAGGCGAGCAGATACTCCTGCTGCGTATGCGCGCCATGGCCGATATACGCGCCAAAACACAGGCTGGGGATGCCCATGGAAAGCGGGATATTCAAATCGGTGCTGGAGGCGCACAGCTCCATGGGCAGCCCCAATTCTTCACGGATGGGACGCAGCCGGTCCAGCAGTGCGCGCTGGTCGACCGCGATACCGCACGGGCGCTCCCCGATGCGCGTTGCCGTCACCTGCGCCTGTTCGCACTGTGCGCGTCGCACGATCTCCATGGCCTGTTCATCCACTTCCGCCAGGCACTGCGCATCCTCCGAGCGCAGATCCAACAGCATGCGGCACGACTGCGCAATGGTGTTGACCGATGTGCCGCCCTCGATCACGCCGACATTGAACGTCGTCTTGGGCTGGCGCGGCACGTGCATCTCGTGCAGCGCCGTCACCAGTTTGCTGGCGTAATAGATGGCGCTGGGGTTGCCAAAGCTCCCCCAGCTGTGGCCACCCACCGTTTTGACTTCGATCTCATAGCGATAGCTGCCCACCGCCCGGTCCACCACGTGCAGGTTGCTGGTGTCGATGGAAATGACGGCGTCGATCTGTTCGCCGTAATCCTTCATCAGTTGCCGCACACCGCACAGGTTGCCCAGTCCCTCTTCCCCCACGTTAAAGGCGATGATCAGGTTTTCCCTGGGGCGTACGTTGTAGCGCTGCACAATCTGTACCAGCTTCATCAGCGCAGCCACGCTGCACGAATTGTCGCCGATGGACGGTGCGATGATCTTGTCCCCTTCGCGCCGTACTTCGATGGAAGGCAGATTGCCGAACACCGTATCGATATGGGCCAGATACAAAAACGTCTGCGCTGCGGGCGTGCCGTCGATGCGCACGACCACGTTGCCCACCGCGTCAATGGTGCTGTCGATCCCCGCCTCATCCCGAAGCCACCGCTGTACAAAGGCCGCCTTTTCCTGCTCGTGCCCCGTGGGCGAAACAATCTGGCACAGCGCAATGGCGAGCGCCTCCACCTGCTCGGCCTGTTCCAACACAATCTGTTCGATCTGCCTGCGGTCCATGGATTTCCACACTCCTCTTTTCCCTTTGCTTTCACTGCATTGATGGGGTTACCTGTATCATGATACAATGGGCCAAAATCCGCAAGCACTTTGTGAGAAAGAATAGGAGGAAATCCGTTTGCAAACCCTTTCCACTGTTGGCCTGTTGGGCCTGGGCGGCGTGGGCGCCGTATACGCAAAGCACCTGCAAGAGGCCCTGGGATCGCGCTTCTTTGCGCTGCTGGATCCGGCGCGGCAGGCACGGTATCGTCAAAACGGCGTGTTCGTCAACGGCCACCCCGTAAACTTTCAATACCTGGACCCCGCCGCGTGCACGGCGCCGCTGGACCTCGTGCTGGTGGCCGTCAAAGGGACCCAATTGGAAGATGCTCTCACAGCCCTGCGCCGGTGCATCGGCCCGGGGACCGTGCTGCTGTGCCTGCAAAACGGGGTGAGCAGCGAGTCGATGGCCCGGGCCATGTATCCGCAGGCCATTGTGCCCTATGCGTTCGTGGTCGGGATCGATACGCTGCGAAGCGGTACGCGCATCGACGTCAAGGGCGAGGGCCGCATCGTATGCGGCGATGCGATCAACGATCCGCCTTCTGACCAACTGCGTTCGGTACAGGCGCTGCTGCACAAAGCCGGCATTGCATGCGAAATTCCGCGCGATATGCGCCACGCGCAGTGGTGGAAATTCATGATGAACTGCGCGCTCAACCAGCTCTGTGCCATTTGCCGCGTACCGTACGGCGGCTTTGTACAGGATGCGCATATCCGTGCGCTTGCACAGCAGGTCTGTCAGGAAGTGGCAGCTGTGGGCAAGCGGGAGGGGGTCGAACTGACGCAGCAGGATATGGCGCGCATGTTCGACACCATCGCCACGTTCTCCAAAGACGGCCAACCTTCCATGTTGCAGGACGTGCTGGCCCAGCGTGAAACGGAAGTGGAGCTGTTTGCCGGCACCATCATGCGCCTTTCACAGCATCACGGCCTGCGCGCGCCCTACGCCACGGCGCTGTATCACCTGTTGTGTGGCATCCAACAGGCATATCTGGCCACGCCGCCGCATTGCGTATAAGGGGCTGTCTGGCAATTTGGCAGTCCGGAGGGAGAACTGCCCATGAGCCTACGATCTGCCAGGGCGCATATGCAGCGCGCAACCTCGCTGCTGCTCGCGGCATGCCTGATCTTGCCGCTGTGCGGCTGTCGGCGCAGCCCTTCGCTGCAACTGCAAGAGGGCGTGGCGCTGCAGGTTCCCGTGGTACAGCACATCGAGCAGGCAGAGCAAATCAACGCATCGCTCGCAGCGCTGTTTGCCCCGCTTGTCCAGAGCGGGCAACAGCTCACACAGGCGGGCTGCCCGGTACGCCTTTCGTACCAGTTGGTGCAGCAGGAGGGGCAGACGTTGCTGTACGCAGCGCTGGAAGGGGATGGTTCCCTGCAGGGCGTGGCGGGCATTGCACCCAGCGCCAAACGGGTCAACGCCAGTCGTCTTGCCTTTGATGCGCTCATTTTAAAGGATGGCCGGGTCTACCCGCCCGAAAACTGGAACGACGCGGCGCTGGGCGACGCCGCCTATTTGGAGGGCGCCCTGTTCCTGCGCGCGCTGGGCATGCGGCCGTCGCTGTCCGACTATGCCGATACGGCCATGGAGTCGGCGTATCTGGACGCGCTGGTGCACGGCTATGCGTACATCACACAGTGCGAGGTCTCCACAGCCGGCGTCGTGCCCACGCTGACCGACGAACGGACGGCCAAAGCATGCGTGTTGGGCATTCTTCCCTATTACGACGGATTGACCGCCCATATGGATGGCGAGCTGTACGCGTTTACGGCGCTGGACTACGCGGGTGCGCTGATCGCGCACCTGCAACAAGAGGACCTGCACCAGGGCGGCCTATTGGCAACGGTACAGCAGGCCATGGACACGCTTGACGCCATGCTGCTGCCCAGCGGCCTGTTGCCTTCCGGCGGCGTGGCGGCACTGCTGCCCGTGCGCTGGCAAGTACATGCAGGCGATTCCCTGACGCGCCTGTCTCTCTCCCAATTGTTCTCCGATCTGTATCGCGGCCTTTCCGACCAATTGCACATTCCCATCAGCGAGGATCCCCCCGTAGACTGCCAGGACGCCGACGCCGTATACGCGTTTTGCCGGCGCCTGATCGTGGGATATCCCGGATACCGGGAGCTGAGTCCCCAGCTCTCTGTGCGCACCTACCAGCTAAACGGCCAGTTGCAGACCTTTTGCCAGGCGCTGCTCAGCGGCGCAGCGGACCAGTCCGGCGCATACGGGCCATTGACCGTGGGGCAGAGCGTGCGCTACCTGCACACCATGCTGTCGTACGCATACGACGCCTACGCAGCGCGCCAGGAGGCGCCCACGCAAGAGGTAATCAACGATCGGCCCTATGATTGGTATTTGAGCCAGGACGACACCGGCGCATACAGCGCAGTCAACTGCATGCCTACCAGCGTCGCCATGGCGCTCAGATGGCAGGACAGCGCCTTTACCACCTCGGTGGAAGCCATACGCCAGCGCATCGATCCCACCGGCACTGGCGGGTGGACGCTGGCCCAGGCCCAACGGGCTTTGGATGCGTACGGCGCGAGGTATGAGGTGATGTCGCTCTCGGGCAGCGCACAAAAAGACCTCAACGCCATGCTCGCTGCACTGGAGGCAGGGCAGCTGTTGTTCTGCATGATGCACGAGGGCGACACGCAGATGGACGGCCACTGCATGCTGGTGTACGGATATCGCCGTACCGGCGATGATCTGTGGTTTTACGTACACGACCCCGGGCTGATCGGCGGCATGGACGTCTATGGGCGCCCTGCGGGCAAGGCCCGTGAGCTGGAAGCCCACTACGCGCAGTGGATCACCGCGCGCTGGACCTCCCAGGTATTGGTGCTCCTGCCGTAGCGCGAGCGCTCCGTGGCCACGATATGCCGCAGGCGCGGCTCCGCATTTGCTTTCACACAAAGAAAAAAGGCCCCGGTTCGTATCGAACCGGGGCCTTTGGTCGCATTTGCGCAACGCCTTAGCGGGCCAACTCGTAGATGGCGCGGATGTCGTCTTTTTGCAGCTTGACGAAGTTGCCGATCGTGCGATCGCACAAAAAGTCCAGATCCTCGTCCTTGACGCCCAGTTCCGAGAGCGTAACAGGCATGCCCAGGGATTTGAAGAACGCCTTGGTGCGCGCAATGCCCTCCAGCGCCACGCCTTCGGGATCGTACACGTCGTTGTCCACGCCCCAAACGCGGGTGGCATACTGCACAAAGCGCGCCACATCGTGCTTGTACACGTACTTCATCCACGCCGGGCACATCGTCGCCAACCCTGCGCCGTGCGCGCTGTCATACAGCGCACCGATGGGCGCCTGCAGGCCGTGCGAACCCCAGTCCTGCACGCGGCCGACGCCACAGGTGTTGTTGTGGGCGATCATGCCGCCCCACATGATCTGGGCGCGCGCGTTGTAGTCCTCGGGATTCTCCAGCGCCTTGGGGCCGTATTTGATCATGGTGCGGAACACCGACTCGCACAGGTTGTCGATCAGATAGCCGTCCGGCGTATTGGTGAAGTAGCGCTCCACCACGTGCACAAAGATATCCGTCACGCCGCAGCCCGTCTGGTAAGCGGGCAGCGTGTAGGTCAGCTCGGGGTTCAT
>DXZF01000166.1 GCA_019415425.1 Bacillota bacterium
GTGTATAAGAGACAGCATCTGTCAAATATCTTTTACGAATTTTATTCTTTTTTCATTATTTTTCATATTTATTATTCTATTTTATTTTTTGCTTACCTGTCTAAATCGCGTGTGAAACGTGCACGGTATGACCGCGCGGCAAATCCAGGCAATTCCATTATATATAAATTTCTCTTTTTCTTATATAATAGTGTTGAAACCTTTTACGGGTTTCAAAAACTGAAATCAAAAGGTGGATAGCAATCTTGATCGTCCTGTTTGAAGGGTCGCACATTCTCGGGCTGGTTCTGCTGTTGATCGGCGTGGCGTTGATCGTCGTCGAGATGATTTTGCCCGGTTTTGGCGCACCCGGCATTGTGGGAAGTATTTTGTGCCTGTTGGGCATCCTCTTATTTGCGCGTACGCTACTGCAGGCGTTGCTGCTCTTGCTGCTCACTGTAGCGGTGCTGACCGTCGTCTTTCTGGTGCTGCTGCGATCGGTCAGCCGGGGTCGCCTATCGAAATCCCCACTCATTCTGCGGGATTCCGCACAGGATGGCGCCGGTTACGCCAGCTTTGACAATCTGCAGCAGTTTGTCGGCCAAACCGGTGTCGCATTGTCCATGCTGCGGCCCAGCGGTGTGGGCGAATTTAACGGCAAACGCATCGACGTCGTCACGGAAGGGGATTTCCTGCCGGCCGGCACGCGCCTTCGCATTGACCGTGTGCAGGGCCGCCAGGTCATCGTCCATTCCATTGCACCACAGAACCATTCCCAAGGAGCTGATACGCCGTGATTGAAGAGTTCATTGTCCCTCTGATTATCCTCATCGCCGTCATCCTGTTTTTGGTGTTGTTTTTCAGTTTTGTTCCCATCCGGTTGTGGATCAGCGCGCTGGCCGCCGGCGTTAAAATCAGTATCTTCACGCTCATCGGCATGCGCTTTCGCAATGTGCAACCTTCGCGCATCGTATTGCCCATGATCAAGGCCAGCAAAGCCGGGCTGGATGTGACCATCAATATGCTGGAAACACACTATCTGGCCGGTGGCAATGTCGACAAGATCGTCAACGCGTTGATCGGCGCACAGCGCGCCAACATTCCGTTGGAATTTGGCAAGGCCCAGGCCATTGACCTGGCCGGCCGCGACGTGCTGCAGGCCGTACAGATGAGCGTCAATCCCAAAGTCATTGAGACGCCCATCGTTGCAGCCATTGCCAAGGATGGCATTGAGCTGCGCGCCAAAGCGCGCGTGACGGTGCGTGCCAACATCGATCGCCTGGTCGGCGGTGCGGGCGAGGAGACGGTCATTGCCCGCGTGGGCGAAGGGATTGTCACCACGGTCGGCTCTTCCGCCACGCACAAGGAAGTGCTGGAAAACCCCGATCTCATTTCGCGCACCGTGCTGGCCAAGGGGCTGGACGCGGGTACCGCGTTTGAAATCCTGAGCATCGATATCGCCGACGTGGATGTCGGGCGCAATGTGGGCGCACAATTGCAGATTGACCAGGCGGAAGCAGATCGCCGCATCGCCCAGGCCA
>DXZF01000167.1 GCA_019415425.1 Bacillota bacterium
GTGCCGGTACTGCTGCCCGCGGCCATGGTGCTGTCCTGCACGATGCCCGCGCGCTCGGCCCACACCGCCGTCACCGTGGTCGTGCCGCTGTCCAGGCCGGTGTTGACCAGTTCAAACAGCGTTTCGCCCGAGGAGACGCTCTGATTTTCCTCGACCGCTACGCGCAGCACGGTGCCGCTTGGCGCCACGACCAAAATGGGGTCGTTCAGCCGCAACGTACCGGTGCCCAGCTGGTTGCCGTCCGCATCCTGGACGGTCACCTCTTGCCCGATCTCGTACGTATCGGTGCCGATGACCACAACCGTCTGCCCGTTGACATCCCGCACCGCGGTCACTTCCCCTGCCACGGTGTCGCCGTCTACCAGCACCTGCACGGTGTCGCCGTATGCGCACGCGGCGCCCTGTGCGAGGTCAAAGGCCACCTGCATCTGCCCGTCGCCGGAGAGATAGCACAGCGGCGCATGCGCGCTCTGCAAGGTGGTCACCTGTTGGTTCTCCTCGGCGTGGATGGCCTTGACGCGGCCGGAAGCCGGGGCCAGCACGCTGCTCACACCGTCGCTGCCGGTGGAGATCCGCTGTGTGTTGGTATAGTTTGTACTGCCGCTGCTGCGGCCGCTGGGCGTCAGCACCGCGATGAGATCGCCCATCTGTACCGCATCGCCCTCCACCGCGCTGACCACGTCCACCGTGCCGGTCCCCGGCGTATAGGAAGTGGTCTGCACCGCCTGCGTCGTCCCCGTCCCCTGTACCGATACCGACAGGTCGCCCTTCTGCACGGTATATGCCGATGTCACCGACGCGCTCTGTCCGCTGTCGGAACGCCGGAACAGGAAAAACCCGGCGATTGCCAAGACCAACAGGACGGCGATGAGCAGTATCCATTTGCGCGCATGCCCTCCGGCCCTTTCTGTCTGCATGGGGAAATCCTCCTCAACCTTGATTCCAGTTTCGATTTGCTCGCATTGTACGTATTGTTTATGGCCAGAATTTGGCCCGCGCATGCCAATTCCCTCCAGATTTTTTTGCAGAAAACGGGCATTGGGGCCACTGTGTTGTTCCTGTGTCCAAAATGGGCTGTGTGCAGCGGCATTTTGCCCCTTTGCCATCTTTGTGCCAAACGACCAGCGAAAGGGCGTTTGGTCGTCCCGCCGTGTCCGCCTTTCCAGCTGCCATATCCGCTCCAAACAGGCGTTGACCGGTTGCGGGGGGCGGCCGTGCTCCGATCGTATCCGGGGCCCATTCCCTTCCCACATACGGCCTTGGTTGGGCACGCTGCCGTCTGTGCCCGGCCCCATTTCCACACGCCCTGCCACGCAGCGATCGCGCGCGGTCCCTCCTGGATACCGGCCGTGCAACCTTTTGGCCCTTTCAGAAAATGATTCCTTCAAAAATAAATTTGAATCTTTCTTTACATCCAATATTGTTT
>DXZF01000168.1 GCA_019415425.1 Bacillota bacterium
GGGGTGTTTTATATCTTTGTTTTGTTTTTATATAATAATGTGTGACGTGCAAATTTGCACCCGTTTTTGACCGTGTTTCTGTCGGTCCGGGGGACGTTTGCACGTGCAGATCTGCGCCCTTACTGCACGAACCTGAGCCGGCTGGGCCACGTCTTGACGCCCATTTCTTCGCTCCAGGCGGCCAGCGTGTTCTGCCAGTGCTCCTCCTGCGCCTGCGCATCCGCCTTGCTCTTGACCAGCTCGCGCACCGTCTCGTACGGGATGTCCACCTCTTCGTCTGCCGTGTACTCCATGTGCAGGATGTGCACGCCCGCAGTGGTCAGCACCGGATCGCTGAGCTGGCCGCGCGCGGTCAGCGCCATGGCCGCATCGGCAAACTCGTCGTAGTAGTCGGTGTTGTTGGGGCTGATGGTGTACCCCAGGTACGCCATGGACCCTTCGTCCATGCCGGGATCCTCGTTGTACGCCTCGATCAGCGTGTCAAACGACTCGCCCGCGTTGTAGCGCGAGTCGATGGTATCGATGGTGGGTTGCAGGCGCTGCAGCGCCGCGTTCTGCAGGTTGGTAAGCTCGGCGTTTGCCGCGTCCACCTCGGCCTGCTTGTTGGCGGCAAGGGCGGCCTGCGCATTGGCCTCGGCCGTCTGCTCGTTGACGATCTGCTGGTTTTCATCGATGATGGCCTGCTGGGCCGACATCTGTTCGGCGTCGTTGTCGCTCTGCGCCGTCGCCAGCGCAGCGGTGGCCTCGTCCACCAGCTGCTGCGCCTGTTGCGCTTCATTCTGTGCGGTGCTCTGCGCGCTCTGGGCGGTGCTGACTTCCTCTTCCAAATCCGAAATGGTCTGCGTCAATTCCTCCACCCGGTCGGCGGTGCCTTCGTCATACGCCAACAGGATGTGCTTGACCACCGGGTACTGCTTGGCCTTGAAGAGCACGTAATCGCCCATGGAGCTGTTGGTGATGGACGTCTCGTACTCGCTGGTGCTGGTGGCAGCCGCCTCCTTCTGCGCGGCGAGGTCCTCGTCGTACTTGGCGCGGATCTGCTCCTCGGTCGCCTCCACGCCCTCGGTGTCGCGCTCCCTGGCCTTACTGTACTTGCGCGCCAGCGTGGCGTCGATCAGGTACTGTTCGCGCGAGGTGCCCATCTCGGCCAGCTGCGCGTCCAGATCCGCCTCGATGTCGCCCTGGTACGCATCGGGGTTCTCGGCATCGTACCCCATGTACATCTTGATGAAGTCAAAGTAGCTGTTGGCCTGCTCCTGCAATTCCGCCTGTTCCTCTTCGGTGAGCGGGAATTCGGCGTCGCACTTGGCCTGCGCCACGAGCTGTTCGGTGTACGCCTGCAAAATCTGTTCGAGGTATTCCTGCAGTTCGTCGCGCAGCTCGCTGTCCAATTCTTCGTCCCACAGGTCGATGGTGTAGCCAGAGGCGGCCAGCTGGCGCTCGGCAATCTCGTACAACTCGGCTTTGGTGACCTGCACGTCGCCCACCTGTGCCACGATCTGCGCCCTGTCCTTCTCGCGGTTGGTGGAAACCAGTTCACACCCAGAGAGCAACAGCAGCCCGGCCGCCATGCACAGCGCAAGTATGCGTTTTTTCATCGGTTTGCTATCCCCTTTATTCATTGGCTTTTTCATTGCACATCCGGTTGCCCGGCTGAATTGGTTTATTATACCGTATCTGCCGTCCCGGCGCAATCGCCGCCCGCGGTGCGCAAAAATGCCAGCACCGCATCCAGCATCCTGCGCACGTCGCCCGTGCCCCGCAGCGCCAGGCCCGGCACCGCTCCACGCGTCATCTGCGCACCGGCGCCGTACTGCCGCATCGCGGCCATGAGCGCGTCCATATCCGGCTGTGCGCCGGCATCAAACCGCACGCGCGTCAGGTCGCCCCGCACGATGACCGACGAGGCGCCGATGCGGTTGGCCAGCGCGCGCACCAGCGAGATGCGCACCAGATCCTCCACCTGCTGCGGCGCCTTGCCGTAGCGGTCGGACAGCTCCAGCAGCACCTGCCGGGCGTCCTCTTCGGTGGCGATGTCGGCCACGCGGCGGTACGCCTGCACCTTCTGCTCGCGCGAGGGGATGTACCCATCCGGGATGTGCGCGGTCAGCGGCACGTCCACCGTCGTCTCGATCTCGTGCTTGACCGGCTCCCCGCGCGCCTCGCTGATGGCGCGCGCCAGCAGCTTGCAGTACGTGTCGTAGCCCACGTTGTGCATGTGGCCGTGCTGCTCCGGGCCCAAGAGGTTGCCGGCGCCGCGGATCTCCAGATCGCGCATGGCGATGCGGAACCCGCTGCCCAGCTCGGTGAATTCCTCAATGGCCTGCAGGCGCTTTTGCGCCGCCTCGCTGACCTGCTTGCCGGGCGGGACGGTCAGATAGCAGTAGGCCGATCGCGCGCTGCGGCCCACGCGGCCGCGCAGCTGATACAGCTGTGCAAGCCCCAGCCGGTCCGCGTCCAGCACGATCATGGTGTTGGCAGTGGGGATGTCCAGCCCGTTCTCGATGATGGTGGAGCAGACCAGCACGTCCGCCTCGCCCTCGTAAAAGGCCAGCATCGCCTTTTCCAGCTGCAGCTCGGTCATCTGCCCGTGCGCCATGGCAAAGCGCGCCTGCGGCAGGATCTCGCGCAGGTGCGCGATCAGCCGCTCCATCTTCTGCACCTGGTTGTACAGGATGTACACCTGCCCGCCGCGCGCCAGCTCGCGCTGTACCGCCTCGACGATCAGCGCGTCCGAGAGCTCGCTGACCACGGTCTGCACCGGATGCCGCTGCCCGGGCGGCGTGTGGATGACCGACATGTCCCGGATGCCCACCAGCGACATCTCCATCGTGCGCGGAATGGGCGTGGCCGTCATGGTCAGCACGTCCACCGTGCGCTTGATGTCCTTGATGGTCTCCTTGTGCCCGACGCCAAAGCGCTGCTCTTCATCCACGATCAACAGGCCCAGGTCGTACGGCTTGACGTCCTTGCCCAGCAGCCGGTGCGTGCCGATCAGCACGTCGATATTGCCATCGGCAAACTGCTGGATGATCTGCGCCTGTTCCTTTTTGCTCTTAAAGCGCGAGAGCACCGCGACCCGGATGGGG
>DXZF01000169.1 GCA_019415425.1 Bacillota bacterium
ATGTAAAAGATTATATTTTATACGGTTTTATATTTTCCCATATAAAAAATAAAAAATTCGCCAGAGATTGATAATCTTGTCACAATTTGCAATTGGACGGACGGCGCTCACCCTATATAATAAAAGTGTGCGATGCGCCTATGGGTTTGTATGCCTATTGCACGCCGGATGCAAATCCGCCGATCTGCGTGCGCCGTGGGATTCCCGGTGTGCGCAGCTTTGCCATGAAAAAGTGGCGGACGCCCAATCGAGGGTCGCCCGCACGCCTGTGCGCACTGGCACATTGCGCGTAAAAGCGCGCATGGCGTACGGCCAAGATGCGCATGGTACTGCAAGGGCATATGCGCTGCGCGCCTCCGTGCACGGGGCGCACCTACCGGCAGTTGAGAGAACGTATGCCGATCGCGCCTCCTTGCGGCGTATCTGGGCACCGCATCCGTGGGCATCAAAATGTGAGGGTGCCTCTACCGTGGCCTGGGATGCCCGGGCACAAATGTGCATCGACGCGTGCATGACAAATAGGGTATAATGGGGGGAAACTGAAAGGTTGCCTTCCCCCGTGAACGCTGAAAGGAGAAATGGACATGACGATCAAGGTGTGCATTGGCAGCGCCTGCCACATCAAGGGCAGCTATGGGATCATCAGTCGGTTGCAGAGCCTGATTGAACAGAACGGGCTGTCGGAGCAAGTGCAGATTCAGGCTGTATTCTGCCTGGGCCACTGCGTGGGCGCGGTTTCCGTCCAGATTGACGAAGAGGAGGTCCAAACGGTCTCACTGGACACGGTGGATGCATTCTTCCAAGAAAATATACAGGAGAGGTTTGCAAAGATGTTGTATCAGATCATGAAAAAAGCTGAACTTTCGCCGGAAGTGACGCGCATGGACATCTACGCGCCCGACATTGCCAAAAAGGCGAAGCCGGGGCAGTTTATCATCCTGCGCGTAAACGCTGAAGGCGAGCGCATTCCGCTGACCATTGCGGATCACGACGAACAGGCGGGCACCGTCACCATCATCTTCCAGAAGGTGGGGGCCAGCACGCTGGAGCTGGGCCAGCTCAAAGAGGGCGAAGCGCTGCACGATTTTGTGGGCCCGCTGGGGCAGCCGACCCATTTGGACGGCATCCGCAAGGCGGCCGTGGTCGGCGGCGGACTGGGCTGCGCGATCGCGTACCCCATCGCCAAGGCCCTGCATGCGGCCGGGGCAGAGGTGGATATGATCGCGGGCTTCCGCACCAAGGACATCATCATCCTGGAAGAGGAGATGAAAAACGCCAGCACGCATCTGTATGTGTGCACGGACGACGGCAGCTATGGCAC
>DXZF01000017.1 GCA_019415425.1 Bacillota bacterium
CCTGCTCGGCCCCAACGGCGTGGGCAAGACCACGCTCTTTAAGACGGTGCTGGGCTTTTTGAAGCCGCAGTCCGGGCACGTCTACGTGGACGATGTGGACATCCACACGCTGCCCAGACAGGAATTTGCCAAACTGATCAGCTACGTGCCGCAGGCGCACACGCCGCCGTTTCCCTTCAAGGTGATCGATGTGGTGCTCATGGGCCGCACCGTACATCTGGGGCAGTTTGGCTCACCGGGGAAAGAGGACCGGCGCATCGCCGAAGAGGCGCTGGAGCAGTTGGATGTGTCATTTTTGCGCGACCGCACGTATACGGAGATCAGCGGCGGCGAGCGGCAGATGGTGCTCATTGCGCGGGCGCTGACGCAAAAGACGCATTTTCTGATGATGGACGAGCCGACCAGCAACCTGGATTTTGGCAATCAGGTCAAGGTGCTGCAGTGCGTGAGCGATTTGGCCAAACAGGCGGGTTTGGGCGTGATCATGACCACGCACTTCCCCGATCACGTATTCCAGTGCGACGGTACCGTTGCACTGATGAAGAGCGGCGAAAGCTTTGTGACCGGCGACTCGCATGAGATCATCACGCCGCAAAACATGCACGATGCCTACGGCATCGATGTGCGCGTATTGCACAATACCGGCGAAGAGGGGCAGATCACGGCCTGTGTGCCGCTGATCCACAAGCCGCATGATGCGGGCCAAACGTCTGCGGACGTAGAATAGAGCCAACTACGAGGGAGGTAGGGAAGTTATGAAACACATCTTCAAACGTCACCTGCTCGGCGCTTTGGCGCTGGTCATGGTCGCGGGCATGAGCCTGAGCGCGTGTGCGGGGCAGCCCGCCGCGTCCACCAGCCCGTCGCCAACGGCACAGGCGGAGACGCGCATTGTCAACGACAAGGACGGCAATCCGGTCGAGATTCCGATGAACGTCGAGCGCGTCGCGCCCCAGATCGGCGCCATGGCGCAGATGACGGCCATGCTGGGCTACTCTGACCGCATTGTGTGCGCGGCGGTGCAAAACCTCAACGACTACTTCAAGCAGATTTTCCCGCAGTACGTTGCGGCCAACCCGGAAAATCTGAGCACCGACAACGTCGAGGACATCATCAGAAGCGGGGCGCAGGTCGTCTACGGCCCTGTGCGCGATGAGGCCACGATTGCGCAGCTCAACGCCGCGGGCATTGCGGTGGTGCCGCTCAACACCTTCTCCACTGTGCAGGAGATGAAGGACAACATCAACAAGATCGCGGAGATCCTGGGAGGAGACGCACCCGAAAAGGCACAGCGCTTTTGCGAGTACTACCAGGGCAACATCGACAAGGTGACGGAGGCGACAAAGGATATCCCGGAGGCGGATCGCGTCAAAATCATGTCGCTCAACTACAACGCCGGCGCGCTGGGCACCATCAACAAGACGGATATCTGCTCGGTTTACATGGAAGCGGCGGGTGGCGTCAATGTAGCGGCCGATGCCGAAGCGCCCAACTCCATCAGCGTGGAGAACGTGGTGGAATGGAACCCCGATGTCATCATCACCATGTCCGCTTCGTCCAAGAAGGCGATTGAGGAAGAGGCCGCCCTGCAGGGTGTGAACGCCGTCAAGAACGACAAGGTGTTTGTGGTTCCCTACGGCACGTATGTCTGGTCCGTGCGCAGTGGCGAAGGCGCCATGATGCCGTTGTGGCTGGGCACTATCATGTATCCGGATCTGTTCAAGGACATCGACATGCAACAGGTCGTCAGGGATTTCTTCCAGGAATTCTATGGCTACGAGATCCCGCAGGATGAGGTGGAGACGGTGCTGGCCGGCAACCAGAATTAAAAGCGGCCAATCTTGAAAAGAAGAGCGGGAAACACGATGAAACCATTGATCAACTGGGAAGAACTGCAACGCATTGCCATGCCCGCGCCCCCGCCCGGCAAACGGGACGAGAAGGGCGGGAATATGTGGGATCGCGTCGCGCCGTTTTACAACCGGATGGCGGCGATGGAAAAGAGCTACACCAAAAATCAGCTCGATTGCTTTGACACCGCGCCCACCGATACCGTGCTGGACATCGGCTGTGGCCCCGGCCGCATTTCGGTGCAGATGGCGCAGCGCGCCAAATCCGTAACGTCCATCGACGCGTCGGAGAAGATGCTCGCATTTTGCCGGGAGAATGCCCAAAAGGCGGGCGTGACCAACCTGACCACGCGCCTTTTGGACTGGAACGAAGCGGTGCTGGGCGAAAACCTGGAGCAGCACGATATCGTCATTGCCTCGCGCTCTGTGGGCATGCACGATCTGAAAAAGCTCAACCGGTTTGCCAAAAAATACGCCGTGCTGGTGTGCTGGGCCAATGCCCCCAGCATCCCGGAGATTTCAGGCTATCTGTTTGAAGGTGTCGAGGACAAGCCGCGTCCGCGCATGATGCGCGACCGCCGCCTGGGGTACAATGTGACGTACAACATGGTGTATGATTTGGGGCTGGACCCCAACATCCGCATTGTGACGGACGGCTTTACCAAGGACTTTGCCAATGCGCAGGAGGCGTACGACGATCTGCGCAAACTGGGCGAGGTGCCTTCGGATAAGGAGGATATCTTCCGGCGCAATGTGGACAAATTCCTTACGCCAAACGGCGCAGGCGGCGTCACGTACCGCTGCGAGACCAAGACCTACGTGCTCTGGTGGGAACCCAAACCCATCGAGGACTGAACAGAGCAAAAAAGCGGCTCCAATCGGAGCCGCTTTTTTATGCAGTGAAGGGGTTATCGACCCAGATCCTCCGGGATATCGATCTCTTCAGGGGCAAACAATCTGGTTTCGGCCGCCTTGGCCGTCGGCGTGGCCGCGATGCCGCCCTGCGCGCTTTCGCGCAGCGAGGGGGGCAATGAACAGCCCACCCGATACATCGCATCCACCGTCTCGTCAAAGGGGATGAACGAACGGATGCCGCACAGCGCCATGTCTGCACAGAGCAACGCGTTGTTCGCACCGATGGCGTTGCGCTTGACGCACGGCACTTCCACCAGCCCCGCGACGGGATCGCATACCAGGCCCATCAGGTTTTGCAGCGCAGTGGCGGCCGCGTGCAGCGCCGCCTCCGGCGAACCGCCCAACAGCTCGGTCAATGCGGCGGCCGCCATGGCCGATGCCGTGCCCACCTCGGCCTGGCACCCGCCCTGCGCGCCCGAGACCGACGCGTTGCGCTGGATGATCATGCCCACTGCGGAGGCGGTGAACAGCGCGTCGATCAGCGCCTCGTCGTCGTATCCCCGCGCCTTTTGTACGGCCAACAGCACGCCGGGGAGCACGCCGCTTGCGCCCGCCGTCGGCGCCGCCACGATGCGGCCCATCGAGGCGTTGACCTCCACCACCGCCATGGCCATGGCAGCCGCCGTGGCAGACAGCGCGCCGCACAGCGCCGTATCCGCGGACTCGTACAGCTTTTTGGCTTCGCCCCCCACCAGGCCGCCGACGGAAAGTGGGATCGTCTCAATGCCGCGCAGCGCGCCCTCGCGCATGATGGCAAGGTTCTGGCGCATCTGTTCGCGCACGGCTGCCTCCGTCTGATGGAACAGTTGCGTCTCGCGCGCCTGCATCACTTCGCAGATGCGCATGCCGTGCGCGCGGCACTGTTCGAGCAACGTCTCGCCCGAAATGAAATCCATATGCTGTTCAGACAAGGTAGACATGGCCAATCTCCTTTCGCACGTTCTGCAGCAGCCCGATGATCGCCTGCGGGATGGCCTGGTCGGTCTCGATGACCATGTACGCCTGCCCACCGCGCGCCTGACGGAACACGCGCATGAACGCGATGTTGATCTGTTCGCGCCCCAATGCCTGCGTGATGTCGCCGATGACGCCGGGGACGTCCTGATGGTCCACGATCAAGGTCGGGTATTCGCCGGTGACGTAGATGTCAATGCCGTTGAGCTGCGTGAGCACAATGGCCCCGCCGCCGATGGAGATTCCGGTGATGCTGGTGTGCTTGCCCGCGGCGTTGTCGATCTCCATCGTCACGGTGTTGGGGTGCGCGCTGGGCGCGTCGGACTGCACAAAGCTGTAGGCCAGCCCGCGCGACTGCGCCAGCGCATAGGCGTTGGGCAGCTGCGGATCGTCCGGCTCCATGCCCATGATACCGGCCAGCAGCGCGCGGTCGGTGCCGTGCCCGCGATAGGTATGGGCAAAGGAACCGAACAGCACGAACTGCACGCGCGTAATCTGCGGCCCGGCGATGTGACCGGCCACCTTGGCCAGCCGCGCCGCCCCTGCCGTGTGCGAACTGGAGGGGCCGACCATCCGTGGCCCCAGCACTTCAAATGCGGATAATGTCTTCATGGAAAACCTCCCAAAAAGCGCAGGGCGCTTTTGTAATCCGTGAAAAAACTGCCGGGCGAAGCGGCCCGGCAGTCGGTCTTATTGCAATACCGCGCGGATACGGCGTACACCGGAGGAGGAACTGCCCTCTTTTTGGATCTTGAACGTCCCCAGCTCCCCGGTACGCTTGGCGTGCGGACCGCCGCAGATCTCCTTGCTGACATCGCCGATGGTGTACACGCGCACGCGTTCGCCGTACCGCTCGCCAAAGATGCCGATGGCCCCGGCGGCGTGCGCCTCGTCCACGGTCATCTCTTCGCACTCCACCGGCAAATCGCGGGCGATCGCGTCGTTGACCATCACCTCAATCTGATCCAGCTCTTCGCGCGTGACCTTGCGCGGGAAATTGAAGTCAAAGCGCAACCGCTCTGCCGTGATGTTGCTGCCGCGCTGGTAGATATCGTTGCCCAACAGCTTGCGCAGGGCGGCCAGCAGCAGATGCGTGGCGGTGTGCAGGCGCGCCGTGGCCTCGGTATCGTCTGCAAGCCCGCCTTTAAAGCGCTGGGTCGCGCCGGCGTGGGACTTTTTCTGGTGCGCCTCAAACTGCTTGTGGAATGCGTCCATGTCCACTTCGAGGCCCTTTTCCTTGGCCAGCTCCTGCGTCATCTCGATGGGGAAACCATAGGTGTCGTACAGGCGGAACGCCGTTGCGCCGTCGATGGCGTGGAAGTGCTCGCGCAGCCCTTTGATCTCCTCCTGCAATTCGCTGAGCGCCTGATAGGCGTTTTCAAATTTTTCCATCGCGCGCATGACGGGCGCAAATTCCGGCAGGGGGCGCACGGTGGAACCGATCTGCTTGGCCAGCTGCACGGCCTGTTCCATATCCTGCCCCGGCTTGATCATGGGGCCGAATTTGTCGAACTGCTCCATGATGCGGTCCAAGCGCGACATCAATTTATCGAATTCACGCATGCCCTGGTGTACGGTGCGGTCAAAGCGCTGCACTTCAAGGTCGATCTGCTCTGCGATAAAGGCGCGCTTTTCCACAAGCTCGGGATAGGCGTCGGCATATTTGCGCGTGACGACGTCGGCGATCTGCGAAAGGCTGTCGGTCGGGATGCCCAGCGTCATGGCAAAGCGCGTCGCCCGGCGAATCAGACGGCGCAGCACATAGCCCTGATCCACGTTGCTGGGTGTCACGCCGCGCTCATCGCCCAGGATGAACGTGGCGGTGCGGATGTGGTCGGCCACGATGCGCATGGCGCGCGTGACGGGCTCGCTTTCGCCGTACTGCTTGCCCGAGAGCGCTTCGATCTTCTGCAGAATCGGCGCGAACACGTCCGTCTCGTACACCGTCTCCTTGCCCTGCAGCACCGCAATGGTGCGCTCCAGGCCCATGCCGGTGTCCACGTTGCGCTGTTCGAGCGGCTCAAACGTGCCCTCGGCCGTCTTGTTGTACTGCATGAACACGTCGTTCCAGATCTCGAGGTAACGTCCGCAGGAACAGGCGGGCGAACAGTCGGGTCCGCACGGCTCCTGATCGCGGATGATGAACATCTCGGTGTCCGGCCCACACGGGCCGGTCTGCCCGGCCGGGCCCCACCAGTTGTTTTCGCGCGGCAAGTAGAAGATGCGATCCTCGGGCAGGCCCATCTGCATCCACAGCTTGGCCGACTCCTCGTCGCGCGGGATGCCGTCCTCCCCGGCAAAGACCGAGACCGCCAGCTTGTCCGGGTCCAGGCCCAGGTACTGCGGGCTGGTCAAAAACTCCCAGCTCCATTTGATCGCGTCCTCTTTGAAATAGTCGCCCAGCGACCAGTTGCCCATCATTTCAAAGAAGGTCAGGTGCGAGGCGTCGCCCACGTCGTCGATATCGCCGGTGCGCACGCATTTCTGCACATCGGTCAGGCGCGTGCCCATCGGATGCTTGGCGCCCAAAAGGTACGGCACCAGCGGATGCATGCCTGCCGTGGTGAACAGTACGGTGGGATCGTTCTCCGGGATCAGGCTCGCGCTCTGGATCACGGCGTGGCCCTTATTGGCGAAAAAGTCCAGATACATGTTCCGCAGTTGTTCACTGGTCATCTCTTTCATGCAAAAATTCCTCTTTTCCCAAATACACTATGTAGGATTATACAGAGTTGAACGCGCGCGTGTCAACGGCATGCGCGCGCCCAGTCGCTGGCAATACGGGGCGAAAATACTCGTCCCGTGGTATAATAAAACGACTGGGAGGAAGGAAACGGCGATGACTGGCCTTGAGATCGTACAGACCCCCTGGGGCCCCGTGAGCATCGGTGAGGACGCGGACGGCGTATGCACCGTGCACTTTGGGGTGCTGGGCGCACCGTTTGGCACGCTGAAAACCGATGCGGCACGGCAACTGCTCTCGTATGC
>DXZF01000170.1 GCA_019415425.1 Bacillota bacterium
CATCGATCTCGGTGCGCTCATCCGCAAAGACCTTGGCGCGGGTTTCCATGAAATTGCGCACGGGCTTGAAGAGGTAGCGTTTGAACAGCAGCGTCAGAAGGACGATGGAGAGCATATGCCATCCGATATCCCAAAAGTTAATATCCAACGTATTCGCTTCCTTTCCCTTCTTCAGTGAAGATACGCGTGGCTCACACGCCACCGCCCAGCACGAAGATGATGATCAGCGAGATGACGAAGCCGTAGATGGCGGTGGACTCGGCGAGCACCAGGCCCATGAGCAACACGCTGTTGATCTTGCCGCTGGCCTCGGGCTGACGGCCCACGGCCTCCACTGCCTTGCCGGTGGCAATGCCCATGCTCAGACCTGCGCCCAGACCTGCCAGCACCGCAATGCCGGCGCCAATTGCAATCAATCCCAAAGTCGTCATTGTCGTTTCCTCCTACAATTTGTAATCGCCATATACAAGGATGTTCGGCGGATTTTATTCCTCAACCTCCACGGCCTCGCCGATGAAGGACAGTGAGAGATAGATGAAGATGTACACCTGAATGCCGGTGTGGAACAGGTTGAAGTACAGGCTCGCCACGCCCGGAATCAACACGGGGATGACGAAATACAACAGCTCCATGACGATGGTGCCGGCCAGGATGTTGCCGTACAGCCGGCAGGCCAGCGAAATGGGCGTGGCCACGTCGCTGATCAGTTTAAACGGCGCCAAGAGCGCCATCGGATGCGTGTAGTTGGCAAGGCGGCCCTTGATGCCGCGGTGCTTGATGCAGAAGTAGTTGATCATGAAAAACGTGCACAGGCCCATCGCACCGGTGGTGCTCAAATCCGCCGTCATCGGCTTGACGCCAAACAGCTCGACCAGGCAGCCCAGCCCGATGTACGCGCCCAGCGCACACAGGTACGGGGAGATCTCGCGCCCGATCTTGCCCATGCGCCCGGTGGTCATGTTGTCCAGCGTGGTCACCAGCAGCTCCAACAGCGTCTGCAGGCCGTGCGGCTTTTCGGTCATGCGCTTTTTATACGACAGGTTGAAGTACAGCAAAAACGCGATGACGAGCACCAGAATCCCCACACTGACCACCACCGACCACGATACGGAATAGCCGAAGATCATCAGGTGCGGCACCGAGATGCTCAGCGCCAGCCCTTCGGACTCGTGGTCGAACAGGCTCTTGACGATGCCGTACACCAGCGCCAGCACCAGGTACGGCATCACGGTCAGCAGGATGTCGCCGGCGCGCTTTTGGCGAAAGTGCTGGACGCTCTCTTTGAACGCCCCCCGAAAGCCGAGGGGGGAACGGCTCAGCTTGACTGCCTTGCGGATGATGCAGAACGCAAGCAGTACCACTGCGGCCAACAGGACGTCAAAGACCGGATTTGAAAACGAAAAGAACGGCGTACCGGCCGCCGCTTCGCCTGCATTTGCAGGCACTGCGCTTGCAGTAGGCATGTGATCAATCCCCTTTCCGATTGCGGATAAACAACACCGCCGTGCCGGTATACAGTACGGCCAGAACGCCGGCGGCACAGCCGAACATGTGCCAGATGGACAGCAGCATCATGCCCAGCAACACCAAAAAGGTGAGCACCGGCTTGAAGATGAGCAGCAACCGCTTGCACCGCGTTGCCTTCACCAAACAGGACACGGCGAAAAGCTGCAGAAACCCCAGCGCAACGCCCACCAAAAAGCCCGTCAAAGCCTGGACGATGGCCATGTTCCCACACCCCTTTCGCCGTGCTGACGACCGTAAGCGCGATCGAATTCTGTGTGTGAATTATACTCCTATTTTCGTAAAATGGAAGAGCTCACCCGGGTGAAAAATAAAAATTTTCTGTTAAGATTTCCATTTGTAGGGAAATCAATAGACTTTTGGCCCGGATTCGCCCAGAATCTTCCACACGTGTTGGTTGATATCCCCGCTGCCCACCATCAGCACCAGGTCTCCGGGCTGCCAGCGCGCGCGCAGGAACGCGCCGATCTCCTCAAAGGTCGGAATGTAATACGC
>DXZF01000171.1 GCA_019415425.1 Bacillota bacterium
GGGCACAACAGAACACGACGTACAGGGCTCGCCAATGGCGGGCCCTTTTCCATGCCCGCGCGGATTGACACAGGATGTCGCAAAGTCGTTCATATTTTGACGTGTGGCTGGCGGGCCGGGGTGCTATAATAAAATTGTCCCAAAGGAACAGCAAAGGAGTGATACGATGCGGCTGACAATCAATGGGAAGGGAATGGAAATTTCCGATTATCTCAGGGATGTCGTAGAAAAACGGGTCGGAAAACTGGACAAATACCTGCGCGAGGACGCGCCGGTACAGGTGATGCTCTCCATGTTCCGCGGCAGGCAGGTAGCAGAGATTACCGTGGCGATCGGCGGCGTGATCCTGCGCGCGGAGGAGGCGACGGGCGACCTGTACGCTTCGGTGGACAATGCCACCAAAAAGTTGGAGCGCCAGATCCTGCGCTACCGTACCCGTATGGACAAGCGCATCCACAGCGACTCCATCCGCTTTGAACGGCCCGAAGAGGGCGAACCGCTTGTAGAGCACGAGCCCGTGCCCGCCGAGGAGCACTGGCCCAAGGTGGTGCGCACCAAACACTTTGCCGTCAAGCCCATGGGCATTGAAGAGGCGGCGATGCAGATGGAGCTTTTGGACCACGCGTTCTTCGTGTTCCAAAACGCGCAGAGCGGGGAAGTGAACGTCCTGTACAAGCGCAACGACGGCGACCTAGGGCTCATTGAACCGGAATTGGATTGACAAAGACCTGCAACCGGCCGGAATTTCCGGCCGGTTTTTTTGACGGGGGCGCACAGTGCCCCCACACAGGAGAAAGGAACCGACACACTTGAAACCGGGCGGGAAAAGACCATGGCGCTATGCCCTGTGGGGCCTTGTGGCGGCGGTGCTGGCCATCGGCCTGTGGCGAGGCGGCACGCTGCAACTGACGCAATACACCGTGGCCAGCCAAACGCTGCCCAGCGCGTTTGACGGCTACACCATCGTGCAGATTTCCGATCTGCACGACGCGCGCTTTGGCCAGGGGCAGCGGCGGCTGATGGCGCTGATCGACCGGGCGCAACCCGACGCGATCGTATTCACCGGGGACCTGGTACACAGCGTGGAACAGGGCGCGGAAAACAC